>JAEDKI010000094.1 GCA_016295895.1 Clostridiaceae bacterium
AACGAAGCGTGCCTGCGGCACATGAAGGTAGGGGCGACCCTGTGTGGTCGCCCGTTTTTCGAAATGAAGTTTGACTCGCAGATTATTACCGAAACGGTAGGACGGGGGCTTGCTCCCGCCGTTTGTTATTCACGCAGAATTGTTGATATATATGGCTTTTCGGTAGGGAACGCTGTCCTCAGCGTTCCGTTGGATTTAATATGATTTCACGGACAGCCGCAAGGGCTGTCCCTACAAGTTGTTTTTCATTATATAGGGGACGATGCCCACATCGTCCCGAATCATATGTTGATTCATTCTCCTGCGGCAAATCGGTTTGTCAGGGACACCGAACCATACGAATTTTGCCGTAAATAGCACATTTAACCAAAAAAAACCGCATTTTGCGGCTTTTTTTCTGCCCTTTTTCGGGTCGGTAAATATTGACTTTAGGGCATAATTAATGTATGATGATGAAAATAGTATTATAATGGCGGGAGTTTTGGATATGATGAAAAATACCGAAAAAACCATGGATAAAATCGTTGCCCTTTGCAAGGGCAGAGGTTTCATTTTCGCCGGAAGCGACATTTACGGCGGACTTGCCAACACCTGGGACTACGGTCCTCTCGGCGCAAGGCTCAAAAACAATGTCAAGGACACCTGGCGCAAGAGATTTATTCAGGAGAGAAAAAACAGCTACGAGGTTGACGCTGACATTCTCATGCACCCCAGAGTCTGGGAGGCAAGCGGCCATGTTGCCAGCTTCTCCGACCCTCTGCTTGACTGCAAGGAGTGCAAAATGCGTCACAGAGCCGACAATCTCATTGATGATTTTGACCCCGAGGCTCATGCAGACGGCATGACCAAGGACGAAATGTTTGAGTTCATCAAGGCTCATTCGATCCCCTGCCCCAACTGCGGCAAGCATAATTTCACCCCGATCAGAGAGTTCAACCTGATGTTCCAGACCTTCAGAGGCGTTACCAATGACGCAAAGAGCGTTATTTATCTCCGCACCGAAAATGCTCAGGGCGAATATGTTAACTTCCTTAATGTTCAGCGCTCGATGAGAGCCAAGCTCCCGTTCAGCATCGGTCAGATAGGCAAGGCTTTCAGAAACGAGATCACTCCCGGCAACTTCACCTTCCGCACGATTGAATTCGAGCAGATGGAGTTCCAGACCTTCTGCAAAGAGGGAACGGACACCGACCTTTATGAGTATTTCAAGGCTTACGGCTTAAAATACTATCAGGATCTCGGCATTGCTCCCGAAAATCTTCGCTTCCATGACCACGAAAAGCTTGCTCACTATGCAAAAGCGGCTTGCGACATTGAATTCCTGTTCCCGTTCGGCTGGGGCGAAATCAACGGAACTCACAACAGAACCAATTTCGACCTTACCAGACATCAGGAATACAGCGGTCAGAAAATGGAGTATCTTGACCCCGAAACCAACGAAAAATTCATTCCCTTTATCATAGAATCCACCTACGGCCTTGACAGAACCGTTCTTGCCCTGCTCTGCGAAGCATATGACGAGGAGGTTCTTGACGCTGAGAAGAACGACACAAGAGTTGTTCTTCATCTCAGCCCCGCCGTTGCTCCGTTCAAGGCGGCTGTTCTTCCTCTTTCAAAGAAGCTTTCTCCCGACGCTCTCAAGGTTTATGAGAAGCTTCAGAAGAAGTTCATGGTTGACTTTGACGAGACCGGCTCAATCGGCAAGCGTTACCGCCGTGAGGACGAAATCGGCACTCCCATCTGCATCACCTTTGACTTTGATTCCCTTGAGGACGGCTGTGTAACCGTCAGAGACAGAGACACCATGCAGCAGGAGCGCATTTCAATCGACGCTCTTGAGGATTACATTGCCTCACGCATCGAATTCTGATTTATTCAGGGCGGCTGCCCGCCCTGTTCTCTTATAGAAAGGATGATATCTGAAATGAAGGTTAATTTTACCGAAACCGTGCTCAGAGACGCCAACCAGTCATTGATAGCAACCCGTATGCCGTTCTCGGCATTCGAGCCTGTTCTTTCAAAGCTGGACAAGGCGGGCTATTATTCTCTTGAGTGCTGGGGCGGCGCAACATTCGATTCATGCCTGCGCTACCTCGACGAAGACCCGTGGGAGAGGCTGAGAAAAATCAGAGCAGCCTGCCCCAACACCAAGCTTCAGATGCTTCTCAGAGGTCAGAATCTTCTGGGCTACAAGCATTACCCCGACGATGTTGTCCGTCTCTTTGTTAAAAAGAGCATCGAAAACGGAATTGACATCATCAGAATATTTGACGCACTCAACGATGTGCGCAACATCGAGGTTGCCGTTGACGAAACGCTCAAAAACGGCGCTCATGCTTCGGGAACAATCTGCTACACCCTCAGCCCCATTCACAATCTTGAAAGCTATGTCAAGCTTGCAAAAGAGATTGAGGCTCTCGGAGTTCAGTCAATCTGCGTTAAGGACATGGCGGGCATCATGAGCCCCAAGGAGGGCTACGACCTTGTCAAGGCTCTCAAAGAGAATGTCAAGGTTCCCATCGTTGTTCACACTCATTCAACAACAGGTCTCGGCTTCATGACTCTGCTCAAATGCGTTGAAGCCGGTGCGGATGTTATTGACTCTGCTATTTCCTGCTTCTCGGGCGGCACTTCTCAGCCCGCAACCGAAACCCTCGTTTACACCCTCAAGCAGTACGGCTATGAGGTTGACGTTAACGAGAAGGTTTGCAAGGAAATAAACGACTTCTTCAAGCCCGTTCGTGCAAAGGCTCTTGAAAGCGGTCTGCTCAATCCCGTTGTTATGGGCACTCAGACCGACGCTTTGATTTATCAGATTCCCGGCGGAATGCTTTCAAACCTTGTTGCTCAGCTCACAGCTCAGAAAAAGCTTGACAAGCTTGACGAGGTTCTTCTTGAAACTCCCAGAGTCCGTGAAGATCTCGGCTATCCGCCGCTTGTTACCCCGATGAGCCAGATGGTCGGCGTTCAGGCAACCGCAAATGTTCTTGCAGGCGAAAGATACAAGAACATTTCAAAGGAAGTCAAGAGCTACATCAAGGGCGAATACGGCAAAGCTCCCGGCAAGGTCAGCGAGGAACTTCAAAAGCTCGTTCTCGGCGATGAGAAGCCCTTCACCGGCAGATTTGCAGACACTCTTGAGCCCGGCGTTGAAGCCGCAAGAGAATATCTCGGCGACAGAGCGACCTGCGATGAGGATGTTCTTTCCTACATTGCGTTCCCCACCCAGGCTGAAGCATTCTTTGAGAAAAGAGATATGAAAAAGAAGAATACTTTCACCTATTCCATTAATAAAATTAACAACTGAGGAGGGGGAAAATGTCCGATTTCATAAGCCAAATCAGCGCAATCGGCGCAGAATTCAAAGAAATGTTCACCGGGATTCCCGGCAGATTTTCAACCATTCTCAGCAATCTCCCCATTGCGGCAGTCGGAATCCTTGTTGTTATGTTTGAGCTTGCAATCATTGCGGTTTCGATTTTCCTGATTTCAAAGGTTGTCAGAACCTTTGTCAAAAAAGAAGATTCGGATTCGGCGGAGTCCTCCGCTTCTTCCGCTCCGGCAGCCGTTCCCGTTCCTGCTCCCGTTCCCGCACCCGTTGCCGTTTCTGCGGCTCCGTCGGGGATTGAGCTTTCGGGCGTTGACGAACCCACAGCCGCCGTTATCATGGCTCTCGTCAGCAACAAAAGCGGCATTCCGCTGAGCAATCTCAGATTCAGATCAATCAAAAAGGTGCTTGAACTGACCGATGTTGAAGAACCCGAAGCGGCGGTCATCATGGCGCTTGTCAGCCACGAAAGCGGAATTCCGCTTGAAAGACTGAGCTTCAAATCTATCAAAAAAGTGGAGGATAAATAACAATGAAATATTCAGTTAATCTTAACGGTAAAATATATGAGGTTGAGGTTGAAGAAACCCAGGCTGTTATCACAAGCGTTACCGACGCTCCCGTAGGCGCCGCTGCTCCCGTTGCAGCTCCCGCACCCGTTGCAGCTCCCGCACCCGCTGCAGCTCCTGCTCCTGCCGCCGCACCTGCTCCGGCACCCGCCGCTCCCGCAGCACCCGCTGCCCCCGCAGACGGAACAAAGGTTACCGCTCCGATGCCCGGCACAATTCTTGCAGTCAACAAGGCTCAGGGCGAAGCAGTCAGCGCAGGCGATGTTATTTTTGTACTTGAAGCAATGAAAATGGAAAACGAAATCGTTGCTCCCGCAGCAGGCACCGTAAAACAGCTCCTCGTTCAGAAGGGTTCAACAGTTGAAACCGATGCTGTCCTTGCCGTTATAGGCTAAGGAGGGCAATATGAATTTACTTGAGATACTCCAAGGAATATGGACTAATTCGGGCTTTGCTTCGCTTCAATGGCAGCAGCTCGTTATGATCCTCATTTCTTTTGTTCTCTTATATCTTGCAATCGTTAAAAAATTCGAGCCTTTACTGCTCGTTCCCATCGGCTTCGGCATTCTCCTTGCCAACCTGCCCAACGCAGGTCTTATGGCCGACCCTACGGGAATTATGGACACCTCAAACATAGTTGAGGGCGCTCATTGGTATGACAGCGGCGTTCTGAGGCTTATTTATGCAGGTGTTAAGAGTTCCATATTCCCCTGCCTTATTTTCCTCGGAATCGGCGCAATGACCGACTTCGGACCTCTGCTTGCAAACCCCGTCAGCCTGCTTCTCGGAGCAGCCGCTCAGCTCGGCATCTACATTGCCTTTGTTCTCGCTCTCCTGCTCGGCTTCTCGCCCGAGGAGGCGGCTTCAATCGGCATTATCGGCGGCGCAGACGGCCCGACGGCGATTCTCGTAACGACAAAGCTTGCAGACCATTTGTTGGCACCGATTGCGGTTGCGGCGTATTCATATATGGCGCTCATTCCGCTTATCCAGCCTAAAATCATCAAGCTGCTCACAACCGAGAAGGAAAGAAAGGTTGAGATGAAGCAGCTTCGTAAGGTCAGCAAGGCAGAGAAAATCATTTTCCCGATTGTTGTTCTTGTTCTTTGCGCTCTTATGATTCCCTCATGCGCTTCGCTCATCGGTATGCTCATGCTCGGCAACCTCTTTAAGGAATGCGGAGTTACCGACAGACTCAGCGAAACCGCAAGAAACGCACTGACCAATATCGTAACGATAATGCTCGGCCTCACGGTCGGCGCAACCGCAGACGGCGTAACCTTCCTCAGCCCCAAGACCATAGCGATTATCCTGCTCGGTCTTGTTGCATTCTCGTTCTCAACCGCAGGCGGCGTTCTGTTCGGCAAGCTTCTTTATCTGCTTACGGGCGGCAAAATCAATCCGCTTATCGGTGCGGCAGGCGTTTCCGCCGTTCCCATGGCGGCACGTGTTGTTCAGGTTGAGGGCAGAAAATACAACCCGACAAACTTCCTGCTCATGCACGCTATGGGTCCGAATGTTGCAGGCGTTATCGGCTCGGCAGTTGCCGCAGGCTTCCTGCTTATGATGTTCGGTTAATTTTCAATTTAATCGGTATTACACACGGGTGTGCTTATTGCCGCCCGTGTTTTTTCGTTCCGTGGGGTTTGATTTGTTTTCACGGTATGGCGGGGCTTGCTCCCGCCGTTTTGCAATAACGCAGAACGGTTGATATATATAGGTTTTCGGTAGGGAACGCTGTCCTCAGCGTTCCGTGAAATTTGATGTGTTTTTTCGGACAGCCGCAAGGGCTGTCCCTACGATTTTTTTATTATGTAGCGGACGATGCCCACATCGTCCCTGATCAGGTGAGCTATTCGCCTGCGGCGAATTGGTTCGTCGAGGACGCCGAACCCTACGAATTTTCCGTGAGCCGTGCCGTTTTCGGAACGCCGAGGACGGCGTTCCCTACGAGAGAATTGTGCTGTTATCAGGCGTTTTCAAGCGGGCGACCACGCAGGGTCGCCCCTACCGTCATGTGCCGCAGGCACGCTTCATTTTTCATTCAAAAAACGGCCTGCATCATCACGATGCAAGCCGTTAAATATTGTTGCCTATCAGATTCCGTTTTCAAGGAAATACTGCATAACGCTGTTTGAAACCGTTGAAGCGACTCCCGAGCCGTAGCCTGCGTTTTCGGCAATGCAGACAACCGCAAGCGGCAGATCGTCTCTCTGCGAATAGCCCGCAAACCATGAATGGCTTTTTGCGCCGTCAATCTGTGCAGTTCCCGTTTTTCCGCACATCTGAAGATTTTCAAATTTCCAATCGCCGTATTTATCAACAACATTTGAGCGAAGCAGGGCGTCAAGCTTTGCGGCGGTGTCGGGATTCATTTTGACCGTAACCGACGGAATTCTGCCCATAATCTGAGAAAAAGTGCCGAGAGAACGGATTCTGTCGGGAGCATAACCCTCTCCGCCGTTTGCGATTGCACCCATTATGCTCAGAAAGTGAGCAGGGTTGACATAGGTTGTCGATTGCCCGATGCCCGCCCAGCCAAGCTCGGCTTTGCTCTCGGTCGAGGGTGAAAATCTGCTCTTTGTCAGGCGTATTTCCTTAGCATAAAGCTGAGTGTTGAAACCGAGGGATTCCGCAGTTGCTTTAAGCTTGTCAGCGCCGAGCTGAAGAGAAATTGCGGCAAAAGCGCAGTTGCAGGATTCATTCATCGCCTGCTGAAAATTAACCGTGCCGTGAACACCGTTGCAGATAACCTTGCCGTCACCCGTTTCGTATTCTCCGTCACATTCAAAGGTCTGAGAATAAATATCGGGGATATTTTCAATGGCGCAGGCGGCAGTCACGATTTTCATTATCGAGCCGGGAGTGTAAATTCCCGAAACCACCTTATCGAGAAATACGCCGTCATATTTTTCGTTTGTGAGCAGATCCGACGGCTTGTTTTCAATGTCATAGGTCGGCTTTGAAACGCTGCAAAGCAGCTCGCCCGTTTTGTAATTATATACGGCAACAGCTCCGTTATAGCTGCCGAAAGCCTTGTAGGCAATCTTGTTCGCCTCTGCGTCGATATTGAGGGTGATATCCGTTCCCGTTCCGCTCTGCTTGAGCTTATAGATGCCCTCAATCCGACTGTAGCCCGAAAGAGTGTCTCTGAAAAGGTAATGAGTGCCCGTTGAGATATATCCCGCCGTGTCGCCGACAACATGAAGCACGGATTTTCTCATATTTTCGCCCTTTGCGAATATTCTTTCGTTATCGGAGCTTTCGGCAAGCACAACTCCGTTTTTGTCATAAATGGTGCCCGCATTGACTATTGTTCCGCCCGAATAAATGTGGCGGTTCGCCTTGTTCGATGCCCATGCAGCGCCGTTCATCATAAGGCTGACAACGAATATCACTATTCCCGCAAGAAATGCAAGAATCAGCGCATATATTATTGCGGCTCTTTTTGCGGTTATTCTCATTTGCTCACTCCTTTCACGGGTCGGAACGCCGACATTTTCAAATGTTTAAATTTGTTTGAAATGAACGCCTCGGCATTCCGTTGGATTTGATGTGTTTTCACGGACAACCGCAAGGGTTGTCCCTACGGTTATTTTTTAATTGTCAATTTGTAGGGGACGATGCCCACATCGTCCCAAAGCAGGGTGTTTGCTATTCGCCTGCGGCGAATCGGTTCGTCGAGGACGCCGAACCCTACGGATTTT
>JAEDKI010000095.1 GCA_016295895.1 Clostridiaceae bacterium
GCAAGGCTCGACGCCCCTTTTTCGCTTCTTATCATCCACCAAAGCACGCTCACGGCGCTGACTGCCGCCGCCGCAATAAACCAGCCGTTCATCAGATAACCTCCTTGCCGAAAACCGAGATTTCGGCGCATTCGATTCCGTTCTGCTTCGCCTGCTTTATGAGATATCTGTAGAGCGCTCTGAGAGACTGAATTTCATAAATTATCGAATCAATCAAATCTTCATTGCTCTCATTTTCAAATCGTGCATAGGCATTCTGAAGCTTAACCGAGGTTTCTCTGATTTGAATCAAAATACCGTCCTGAACGGCGGGCGCAGGCTTTTTTATCCTCTCATAATAAAAAATCTTAGCTGAATCCAAAAATTTTTCCATATTTTCCGTCCTCCCGTAAATATTCTATAGAAATTGTTGGACAAATATGATAGAATAATACAGATTAAATGCAAAACCATGGCTTTGGAGGAAAAAACAATGAAATTATATCCCATAAAACTGCTCCCCTTTGTTTCCGAAACGATTTGGGGCGGCAGAAAGCTGATTGAAGAATACGGAGTTAAAACCGAAAAAAAGAACGCCGCAGAGGGCTGGATGCTCTCCTGCCATGATGCGGGAGCAAGCACGGCGGCAAACGGAGAATTTGCAGGAATGCCCCTGCCGGAAATCGTTGCAAAGCATCCCGAAATTTGCGGAAAGAACGCCGAAAAATTTGACGATTTTCCCATTCTCATAAAATTCATTGACGCAAGAGACGACCTTTCCGTTCAGGTTCATCCCACAAAGGAATACTGCGAAAGAACGGGCAGAGGTCAGAGCAAAACCGAGTGCTGGTATATCATCGACTGCGAC
This sequence comes from Clostridiaceae bacterium, assembly GCA_016295895.1. GTDB lineage: Bacteria > Bacillota > Clostridia > Oscillospirales > Acutalibacteraceae > CAG-177. The sequence goes on from JAEDKI010000095.1 coordinate 848, forward strand.
GAGGATGCAAGGCTTCTGCTCGGCTTCAAGGATAAGATTACACCCGAGCAGTTCAAGGCGGCAATTGAGAGCAACACTCTGACCGATTATGTCAGCTCCGTCAAGGTTAAAAAGGGCGATTTCTTCTTCATCGAGTCGGGAACTCTCCACGCCATCTGTAAAGGCATTCTACTTGCGGAAGTGCAGGAAAGCTCCAATACAACCTACAGAATTTATGACTATAACCGTCTCGGAAACGACGGAAAACCAAGGGAATTGCATGTTGCCGATGCAGTTGAGGTCACAAAGCTTGAAAAATACTCTCAGCCCGATTTTTGTAAAGGTAGTTCACTTGACACGCCTGAAAGAAAGCTTCTTGCGGATTGCCCGCTTTTCAAGGTCTGGAAGCTTGAAACCAACGGAGATTTCAGCGAAAAAGCGGATGAAAGCTCCTTTGTTTCTCTGCTTGTGATGGACGGAAGCGGCTCTCTTGACTGCTGTTCTGAGACTTTGCCGCTCAAAAAGGGCGACAGCATTTTCATCCCTGCGGGTGCGGGAGAATACAGGCTTTCGGGTAAGCTTGAAATTATTGAAACAAGAATTTAAGGATTTAATATGTCAGTTGTCAGTATTCAGAATTTGAAAAAAGATTTCGGCGGCAAGGTGCTGTTTGAAAACGTTTCGTTTGATGTCAATCCCGGCGACAGGGTCGGGCTTATCGGCGCAAACGGAACTGGCAAAACAACGCTTTTCAAAATCATAACCGGCGAAACCGAAGCGAGCGACGGCGGCGCATTTGTCGGCAAAAACATTAAGGTCGGCTATCTTGAACAGCACGCCTGCCAAGGCTCTGTCAGAACGGTTTATGACGAAGCTCTGAGCATTTTTCAGCCTCTCATGGAGACTGAAAAACAGCTTGAAGAAATCGCCTGCGCTCTTGAAGACGGGAGCGGCGACAGAGACGGACTTATTGAATTGCAAAACCGCCTTAACGAGCAATTTCAGGCTTCGGAGGGTCTGACCTACCGCAGCCGAACCCGTTCTGCCCTGCTCGGTCTCGGATTTTGCGAAAACGATTTTTCGCTGACCTGCGATAAGCTCAGCGGCGGTCAGCGTTCAAAGCTGAGCATGTGCAAGCTGCTTCTGAGCGGTTCCGACCTGCTTCTGCTTGACGAGCCGACAAACCATCTTGACATTGCGGGAACGGAATGGCTCGAAAACTTTCTTTCGGGCTTCAAGGGTACGATTATCGTAATTTCCCATGACCGTTATTTTCTTGACAGAGTAACCAACAAAACCGTTGAAATCTCGGGGCGCAAAAGCCATTGGTCAAAAGGAAATTATTCGGCTTATCTGAAGCTTAAGGAGGAGCGCCTTGAGAGCGAACGCCGCCAATACGAAAATCAGATTGCCGAAATCAAACGCATTGAGGGCATCATTGAACAACAGCGTTCTTTTGCAAGAGAGCGCAATTTCATAACGGCAGAAAGCAAACGCAAGATGCTTGAAAAGAAAAAAGCAGAGCTTGTAGTTCCCGACCCTCCGCTTTCAAAAATGCGGATGAAATTCACTCCCGAATGCGAAACGGGAAACGATGTGCTTTTTGTTAAGGGTCTTTCAAAATCGTTCGGCGAAAAACGCCTTTTCAGCTCTGCTGACATGGAGGTTTATAAAAATGAGCGTGTTTTCGTCCTCGGCTCAAACGGCTGCGGCAAAACAACGCTTCTGCGTATTCTGACCCGTCAGCAGAAAGCCGACGACGGCAGTTTTTCATTCGGCGCAAATGTCAAAATCGGCTATTTTGACCAAAGCCTTGAAAGCCTCAAAGGCGGCAAAACCGTTATCGATGAGATTTGGGACGAGCACCGCTCTTTCAATGAAACCACCGTCAGAAGCTACCTTGCGCTGTTTCTTTTCAGGGGTGACGATGTTTTCAAAAATGTTGACAGCCTGAGCGGCGGCGAAAAAGCGAAGCTCTGCCTGCTGAAGCTCATGCTCTCGGGTGCAAACGTGCTTCTGCTCGACGAGCCTACAAATCACCTTGACATTCCGTCAAGGGAGATTCTCGAAGCGGCTCTTTCAGACTTTGACGGCACAATTATCGCCGTTTCGCATGACAGATATTTTATAAATAAGCTTTCAACCAAAATTTACCGCATGACTCCCGACGGATTTGAAAAATTCGACGGCGATTATAACGACTACGCTCAGTTTGCCCTTGCTCAAGCTAAGGAAAAGCCGAAAAAGGCAGAGCAAAAGGTCAATTTATATAAGCTTCGCAAGGAGCGTGAAAGCGAAATCAACCGTCTGAAAGGCAAAATCAGCCGCACGGAGGCGGAAATTGAAAGGCTCGACGGCGAAATTGCCGATCTGAACGGAATGCTTTCAACGCCTGAGGTCTCGGCAGACTATGAAAAGGTTATCGCTCTGACAAAGGAGCTTGAGGAGCTGACCGATAAACAGCTTGAAATCATGGACGAATGGGAACAGATGAATTCAAGGCTCGCAGAGCTGAAGGAGATATAAAATGACACATGACCGCATGTTCAAGGGCGCAAAATGGATTGAATGCGCCGCTTCTTCGGAAGCACCGATTTTCAGAAAACCATTTAATGCAGAAAAAGGCGAAAAGGCTCGGATTATCATCTGCGGCCTCGGATTTTTCAAGCTTTTCATAAACGGCAAAAAAGTCAGCGACGATCTGCTTGTTCCGAACGCAACGGATTATTCGGAGCGTGACCTGACCAAGCTTTATTATAAAATCACCGATAAACTCAGCCACAGAATATATTGCATGGAATATGATATTTCCGATTATTTGATTCAGGGCGAAAACACTCTCGCCGTCATGCTCGGCAACGGCTACTATAACCAGCATTCCCGCCATGCCGAGGGCGGCGTGGTTTTCGGAACGCCGAAGCTTTGTTATATAATTGAAAAAGAGAGCGGAGCCGTTCTCTGCGATGCTTCAACGCTTTCTCATAAGGGTTTTATAACCGAAAATAATCTTTACAACGGCGAAAAGCACGATTACACGCTCTGCCCCTCGGACGGAGATTTTGCCGAAAGCCGTGAAATTCCTGCTCCCGAAAGCGAATTTTACATTCAGACCTCTCCTGCCGACAAGGTTATCCGCTCGATTGAGCCAAGGCTTATCGGCACGGTTGACGGAGCAGACCTTTATGACGCAGGCGAAAACACGGTCGGCTATGCAGTATTCAAGGGCGGCGAAAAAGGCAACAAAATCACGGTTAATTATGCCGAAGTGCTTGACAGCTCACCCAAAAAATACGGAATTCATTTTGAAGACGGATATCAGCAGGATGAATTTATCTGCGGCGGCAAAGAGACGGAATATATTCCTCATTTCACATGGCACGGCTTCAGATATTTCAAGGTCAGGGGCGCAAAGCCGCTCAGAGTTGATGTTGTTCATTCTGACTGCCCCGTCACCTCATCTTTTGAATGCGACAATGCGGTTCTGAATTGGCTTTATTCCGCTTACATAAGAACTCAGCTTTGCAACATGCACAGCGGCGTTCCCTCCGACTGCCCTCACAGAGAGCGGCTCGGCTATACGGGCGACGGTCAGCTTTGCTGCGAAGCGGCGATGATGATGCTTGACAGCCGTGAATTTTACCGCAAATGGCTCTATGATATTTCAGACTGCCAATGCAAAATCAGCGGTCATATTCAGCACACCGCACCGCTCATGGGTGGCGGAGGAGGACCGTCAGGCTGGGGCGGCGCAATCGTTGAAGTGCCTATGAAATTCTACAAAACCTACGGCGACAAAGACCTGCTTGACGAATTTTTCCCGAAAATGCTCCGCTTCCTTGACTATCTTGAAAGCAGAAGCGAAAACGGGCTTGTCTGCCGTGAGGAGGAGGGCGGCTGGTGCCTCGGCGACTGGTGCACTCCCGACGAAATAAAAATCCCCGAATCCTATGTCAACACCTGCCTTTATGTCAGATTCATGCAGCAAGTCCTTGAAGCCGCCGAAATCCTCGGCAGGCAGAGCGAAGCCGCTCATCTTAACGAGAGAATTGAAAGAGTAAAAAAGGCAATTGACGTTGCCTATTTCAGCCCGTTCAGCCACACCTATATCGGCGACATTCAGGGCGCATCCTGCCTTGCGCTCAGAATAGGTCTCGGCGACGATAAAACGCTGAAAGTCATTACGGAAAAATATAAGAAACTCGGCACTTTCGACACGGGAATCATTGCCACCGAGGCACTTATCGGCGTGCTGTTTGAAAACGGAGAGGATCAGCTTGCCTTTGACCTGCTTTCAAACGAGGGTGAAAACTCATTCGGAAAAGAGGCGGCATGCGGAGCAACAACGCTTTGGGAATATTGGTCGGGAATCGAATCTCAGAATCACCCGATGTTCGGCGCCGCAACAAAATATCTGTTTATGTATCTTCTCGGCATTCGTCAGCCCGAGGACGGAGCAGGCTATAAAAAAGCCGTTATTTCTCCCCGCTTCGTTGAAGGGCTGAACAAAGCAAAGGGACACATCACAACCGAAAAAGGCATAATCTCCGTTGAATATGTCAGAGACGAAAAATGCGCAACCGTCAAGGTTTTTGCTGACCCGAAAATTGAAGCCGTGTTTGAACACAACGGAATCAGAACTCCGTTCAGCGGAGAAAAAGTATTTAATATTAAATATTAACGAGGTTACTCTATGGCGGAAATAAAAAGCTATAAGCCCGAACACCGTCAAGCTGTTCGGCAAATATGCCTTGAAACAGGCCCCAACTCGGCGCTGACCGACCCGAAAATGAGGAAATATATCCTTTCGGCATACTGCGATTATTATATTGAAAACGAACCGCAGAACGCCTTTGTTCTGACCGATGACAGCGAAATGGCGCAGGGTTATATCCTCTGTGCCGAGAATTTCAAAGCATATTCAAAGGCATTCCGCCCTTATCTGAAAAAAATTCTCAAAACGGGATTCGTCAACTGCTTTGAGGCATTCGGAGAATATCTCGCCTATGCGGTTTATTCAAAAAAATATCCCTCGCATCTTCATATTGACCTTAACAGCGGATTCAGAGGCGGCGGAAACGGTTCAAAAATGATACAAATGCTTCTCGAAAAGCTGAAATCCAACGGTTCAAAGGGCGTTATGCTGATAGTCGGCACGGGAAATGTCAAGGCAATTAAATTTTATAAGAAAAACGGCTTTAAGGTGCTGCGCCGAATCGGCGAAGGCACGGTAATGGCAAAGGAGCTGAATTAATGAAATACGGAGTTATCGGAACGGGCTGGATTGCAAAAGCGTTCATTGACGGCGCAAGACTGCTGACAAACGCCGAATTCTGCGCCGTTTATTCAAGAACGGAAGAAAGCGGCAGCAAATTTGCGGCTGAAAACGGAATACCCAAGGTTTTCACCGACCTTAAAGAATTTGCAAACGGCGATTTTGAAGCGGTTTATATTGCAAGCCCCAACGCTCTGCATTATCCGCAGTCAAAGCTTATGCTTGAAAGCGGTAAGCATGTTATCTGCGAAAAGCCGATAACCGTTGAGCCCTCTGAGCTTGAGGAGCTTCAGGCTCTTGCCGCCGAAATGGGACTTATCTATATTGAAGCCATCATGCACATGTTTAACCCTGCAAGGCAGCTTTTCAAGGATGCGGTATCAAAAATCGGCAGAATCACAAGCGCACGCTTTGATTTTTCACAGCTTTCTTCAAAATATCCCGCCTACCTTGCAGGAGAGCTTCCGAATATTTTCAATCCTGCTCTTGCGACGGGCTGTCTGATGGATTTGGGAATCTACTGTGTTTATCCCGCACTTGACCTTTTCGGAATGCCCGAAAAAATAACCGCCTGCGCAGATTTCATGGCAAGCGGAGCTGACGGCGGCGGAAACGCCTCGTTCATTTATCCCGATAAAACGGTCACATTGACATATTCAAAGCTTGGTCAGAGCAGGCTCGGTTCAGAGATAATGGGCGATAAAGGTACGGTTTTCACCGAATCGATATCCAAGCTTATCAACTTGAAACTATCCGATAATGACGGCAACATCACCGAAATCATCGGCGATGTTCCCAAAGACCGACTCATGGGCTATGAAGCGCAGAAATTTGAAGCCTTCATTGCCGACCCATCCGACCCGCTCTATGCCGAATCCAAAGAAAAAACCCTGCAGGTCAGCAGGGTTATGAAGCAAATCCGAGATATTACGGGGATAAGTTTTTAATAAGAAAAAATATATCCGTCTCATCCGAAGCAAGCACGGTGAGACGGATTTTTATTATTTTATGCCGTAAAACAAGCCCACAGGATCCTCAAAAAGCGGAATTTTCGGCTGAACAAATGTCAGAATAACAAAAGCAAGTGCAAATATACACAGAATAACAACAGCAACCACATTCCAAATGCGTGAAACGGGTTTTCGGCTCATAAGGCGAGTTTCAAGAAGAAACGCCGCAGCGACAGCCAACAGAAAAATCAATATATTATACCAACCGGGCGCATTTCCGAAAGCGCCGATGCAGGTATAATACAGCACGGGAATCAGCACAAGCCCTAGACTTATTCCCGCAAGCTTTGAAACAAAGAAGTTTTCATATTTTCTGCCGATAAAAAGATATTCAATGAATGCAAAAACAAACATCGGGAAAAACAGCAGTTTCATGTGCTCCCATGTTGACTCATTCACCGCCGCAAACGGTGCGGCAATAACGCTTTGATTGCTCCAACCATAAACAAAATGGAGAAGTGTTCCCGCCACTGCCGTAAAAACAGA
>JAEDKI010000096.1 GCA_016295895.1 Clostridiaceae bacterium
ACCGACACAGATGCCGCACTTATCAATGGGAGCGTTTGTGTACTTCTCGGTTTCAGAGCCCTTGCTGTTTCCGCCCTTAACATTGAGAACGATGGTGTACTGATTGCCGTTGGCTGTGCAGGTTGCGTTTGTAACATCAGCCTCGGTGAGAGTGCTCTTGCGGAGATAATGTCTCTTTGCGTCGCTGTCCCACTTGCCCTTGGTTACGGTTTCGGTGTATTTGTTTTCTGCACCAACGCCCATGAATTTATAGACAAGACCCTTGAATGCTTTAAGAGCAACGCCTGCGTCAAGTTTTTCGTTGTCTGTCATGCGCTCCTTATTAAAGCCTGCTTTTGCGTCAAATGCCGAATTAACGGCGTTGTTATAGACGGCAATGATTTCAGCCTTTGTTTCGGGAGCCTTTTCAATCTTGGGAGCTGCTGTTGTGCCCTCGGTTGTGCTTGCGTCGGGAGCGGAAGCGTCGGCAGAAACAGGAACAGTCGGGTCAGATACAGCATCCGATGCGGGCTGTGTTTCAGCGTTTGCGGGAGCTTCGGTAACATCCAAAGCTTCGGTTGTGGTTGTGGTTTCTTCAGGGGTTTCGTTTTTGCCGCATGCAGCAAAGCTGAATACGAGAACAGCGGCAATAAGCAGTGCGAGAATTTTTTTCATGGATTTTCTCCTTTCAATATTGAATACCTTTACGGTATCGGTTACGGTTTTTATCGTGTTTCAACGGAATTAATGAATCTTTCAAAGGCTTTCATGCCCTCGGAATCTCTCTTGAATACGCCTGCGTGTTCAAGAACCGTTGCAAACACCTTGCCGACCTCGGCTTTAAGAATATCCATAACATTTTCCGAATTTATTTCGCTGTATTCGGGAATGAATTTCTCGGCCCAATCGGCGTGCTTGGCGGTTTCTTCGCTTGCCCTGAGGTCTTTGCCGCCGACTATCGCATCTGCGAGAGCTTCAAGCTCGGTTTTAAGTCTCGGGGGAAGAACGGCAAGACCCATAACTTCTATAAGTCCTATATTTTCTTTTTTTATGTGATGAAGCTCCGCATGCGGATGATAAACGCCGAGCGGATGCTCCTCGGTGGTTATGTTGTTGCGAAGCACAAGGTCAAGCTCATAAGCGTCGCCTCTGCGCCTTGCAATGGGAGTTATCGTGTTGTGCGGTGTGCCGTCGGTTTCGGCAAAGATGTATGCACTCTCATCGGTGTATGAACGCCAGGCGGTGAGAATCTTATCCGCAAGCTCTGCGAGCCTTTCGGGGCTTTCGGATTGAAGCCTGATTGTTGACATAGGCCATTTGACTATGCCTGCTTTTATGTCATTGAAGCCTTTGAATTCAATTTCTTTTTCAATCGGCGCTCTTTCCATTGCAAATTCATATCTGCCGCCCTGAAAATGCTCGTGGCTCAGAATTGAGCCGCCGACGATGGGCAGATCGGCATTTGAGCCGATAAAATAGTGGGGGAACAGACCGACAAATTCAAGAAGCTTTGAAAATGCGGATTTGTCAATTTTCATCGGAGTGTGCGAACCGTTGAAAACGATGCAATGCTCGTTATAATAAACATAAGGAGAATACTGCATGAACCAATTTGAATTATTTATTGTAATCGGAATAATTCTGTGGTTCTGTCTTGCAGGGAAATCAACTCTGCCTGCATAGCCCTCGCACTCTCTGCAAAGCTGGCATTTCGGATAGCCGGACTGCGGAGCGTTTTTGGCGGCGGCAATGGCTTTCGGGTCTTTTTCAGGCTTTGAAAGATTAACGGTTATATCAATAGTTCCGTAATTGCTGTCATACTGCCACTTCAAAATTTTTGCGATTCTGTCACGGCGGATATAATTTGTGTCGCCGCTCAGAGCATAGTAATAATCCGTTGCCTTTTCAGGCGATTCGGCATAGAGAGAGCTGAATTTTTCAATAACCTGCGACGGGCGGGGAGTGAGCGCACCCATAAGCGCCGTGTCAAACAAATCTCTGTATGTAATCGAATCCTCGATTAATCCGTTTTCTGCGGCGTAGTCGCAGATTTTATCCAAAAGCTCGTGAAGTTCGCCTTTTGCTTCGGGGCAGGAAAAATCAATCGAATCCTTCTTGAGCAGATATAAAATGCTGTTTGTGCAATAAACACGGTCGGTTTCCTCAATAAGTCCGTGAGCAACGGCGTTGGAAATGAGCGCTTTGATATATGAATCTATCATTTTGAATCCCTGCTTTCAATTATTGTTCATCGTCAATAAGTCCGTAGTATCTGCCGAACCAATAGGGGAGAAGATAGCAGCTCGGGCAGAGGGCAACCGAATCGTTTCCGCCCTCGTAGTCATAAGGATTCCTGTCATATTTGAACATCGGCTTTTCGTCAAGATCGAGCGGAATAAGAAGCTGTTTGTTGCCGCCCCATTTTGCCTGCGCATCGTCAAAAACAAGATCCTTGCGCTTTGAATTATACATTCTTCTGTTGAGGAAGTCAATCGGAATGTCTCTGAGTGCTTTAACCGTAATGTCAATGTCGCACGGCTCGTCTGTGAATGCGCCGTAAATCAGATTCCACAAACTGCTGTGTTCGGGTCTTTCATAATCCCAATGGTGCTTCATGCCCATGAGCAGAAGTGACCTTACCATTTCGTCTTTTTCTATTCTGAGAATGGTTGAGGTGCACAGGAAGGCAAGATTATCGTCAATATGGGTAATTCTTGCGTCATCCTTTTTGTGTTGAGCCGCATTTAGAATATAGTGTTCATCAATGGCAAGACGCATGAATTCTTTGCGGTATTTTTCATCACCCGTCATGTGATAAGCAACATCAAGGAAAGTCAGAATTTCAAGCGAATTAACGCATTTTTCCCAAAGCCACATGCTGTTGCCGTTAAGCTCCGACGGAGCCCAGCAAGCCCATGTTGTCGGCAGACCGTCAATATCGCAGAGCCTGTAATTATGCTCAATCATGTGGTCAACAATGTCGGTGATTATTTCTCTGATGAATGCTTTTTCTTCCTCATCGGCGCAGAAATCATAATAGAGCGAGAAGCCGAAGAAGTGACCCGTCATTTCGTCGCTTGAGGTTTCGCCGAGCCATTCGCATTTGCCGTCGGGAGCCTTGTGCCATTCGCACCAGTCAACATTTTCTTCCGTTCCGACTCCGTAGTTGGGGTCGTCCTCAAATCGAACCGCTCTTGCGGTGAAGCCTTTTATTCCCGAAACTTTTGTCAGAAAAGCGCAGGCTTTCATTGAACGCCTTGCAGCTTCAAGAACCTTTTCATCTTTTGTGACGGCATAGCAGTAGCAAAGCGCACCGAGATATGTGTGAGTCCACAGACCGTCGTTGTCGCTGGTTCTCGTGGCACCGGTTGCAATGTCAAAATTCTCGATTCCTGTTTTGTCATTAATGAATCCGGGAGCTCTGACATAGTATTTTTCGGCAAGGTCAAAAGAATAATCGGCTTTTTCTCTGAGCGTCATTTCCTTTTCTGAAATTCTTGTAACTCCTGAATCCGTTGCCGTCCAGATGTCTGAGCCAACGGCAATTGCGGCGTTGACATTTTCTTCGCAGACCCAGCGGGTTGCAGGCAGATGCTTTGCAGCACCGTTTTTGATTATTATCAGCCCTGCATCTGAACCGAGAATGATTCTTCCGTCATCGGAAAAATTGATGCTGTTGATTTTTTCTTCGGGCAGGCAGTTTATTTGCTCATGGCCGAACCAGCCGCAGCGGTTGTCATATATGTAAAGTCCGTCGTCCGTTCCGAGCCAGAGGAATCCGAGCTTACAGTCAAATTTAACCGTGTTAATAACGGTTTCGGGCATGTCGGTGTGTTCGGGGTAAACGCATCTCCAATGCTTTCTCTTACCCGCAAAAATCGTCAGGCATCTGCCGTTGAAAGAAACGAGCCTTTCATCGTTGCAGGCAAGACCGAACGCAGGCAAATCGGTTTCAAAATGATAAACGAATTTGCCGTTTTCAAGCTTATAAAGAGCGCTTGCGGTAATGAGAAAAACGGTGTTTTTGCCGTCAATGCCGACAATTTCTTCCTCGAATCTCTGAAATTCGGAGATTTCGCCGTTAACGCTTGTGAAAAGAGTTTTACCCGAAGCAAAATAAACAGTATCTTTTGAATCAACAGAAATTACGCTGACTTTGCCGCAGGCAAAAACGCCGAACCCGCCTTCGGGTTTGGTGAAGTTAAGGCCGCTTTCGGTTCCGATATAAACGGTTTTTTTGCTGTCGGCGGCGAGGCACAGAGCCTTGCTGTCGAGCAAACCGTTTGACGAATTGAAGTATTCGCAAAATCTTTGCGGATATTTATGACTTGAATAATTGCCTTTTCTCTCCATTTTTATATTCTCCTTATTGTACGGTTATTGAAGTCTGTGCGTAATTACCTGAATTTTTTTCTTTGATTATTATCTTTCTTTCACCCGATTCGCACGAGTTACCGATTTTAAAAGTCCATGAGCAAACGCCTGAGCTGTCGGCTGTTTTGGCTTCAAGTCCGCTGTATGAGGCTGTTTTTTTATCCGACTCATAAAACTCAATGCTGTATTCCGCATCGGGAGCACCCATGATAATAACGGTTGCGGAATCGCCTCTGCCCACAGGGGACGTCTTGGTGATAACGGAAACGCCGTTGCTTATTTCTTCAATTTTTGCCGAAGCGGATGCCGTGTCGGTTGGCTTTGAAGTCGTTTTTGCGGGCGTGTTATCGGCTTTTGTGCCGTTAACCGTTGTTTTATTTTGCTTATCGGTCTTATTTTCGGTTTGGCGTTCGGTTGTTTTATCGTTATAGTAGTAATATGTATATGTGCCGTCCGAGCGAACGGATTCGGGCGGCGTTGAGCTGTTTGAATTTGCGGAAGAGGCTTTTGAGGTTGTCGCCGAGCTTTCTTTTTTGATGGCTTGCGAGCTGTTTTCGGCTTTCTCCGTCTCTGATACTGTCTCATTCTCTGAAACAAGTGCCGATCCGATATCAGACGAATCGGCTGATGAGACAGCGGTTTCGCTCGGTCTTTCACCCTTGCCGCCGCAGCCTGAAAAAGCTGTCAGGGCAATTGCGGCAACGAGCAAAATTGCTGAAAAAATTCCGATCTTGTTTTTCAACTGCTTTCACCTCACAGCTTTATGGATATTTCTCCCGAAGAAAGAATATCAATCGTGTCATCGGAACGGCGGACTACAAGGTTGCAAAAGCTGTTAACATCAATCGCAATGGCGGAATATTCCTTTCCGTTCTTTTCGTATTTGATATTTCTGTTCAATATAAACAGTCTGTTTTTATATTCGCTGAGCATAAGTTCGTTGTCGGGTTCATCAACATATTCAAGAATGAGTTTTGAAATCATTTCGGCAAATTCCGTTTTGCCGAGTTCAACATCAATGTGTATGTTTCCTGCAATATCAAGACTTTCGGGGAAATCGGCGGTTGTAACATTAATGCCGATACCGATTGCAACATATTCCTTGCCACCTTTTGAAAATTTTTCGGTAAGAATACCGCAGACCTTCTTTTTATCGATGAAAATATCGTTGACCCACTTGATTTCGGGAACACATCCGACAGATTCAAGAACAGAACAGACGGCAACAGCCGCCGCAGGTGTCAGAAGCTCGCATTCTTCATCGGGCGCAGGGAAAACAAGGGTCATGTAAAGCCCCGTATCCTTCGGAGAATAGAATGTTTTTCCGTGGCGTCCTCTGCCTGCCGTTTGCTCGTTGGCAATAATAAGAGACGGCATGGGCAGGGAAGCGACATTTTCCTTTGCATAAGTGTTGGTTGAAGGAACAGATTCAAAAATGACAGTATTGATTTCAGACATATTTTTCTCCTCTAACAATAAAGAATCAGGAAATATAATTCTTCGGGTTTTGGGTTTCGCCGTTTCGGATAACCTCAAAGTGAAGATGCGGACCTGTTGAGTTGCCTGTTGAACCGACCTTGCCAATTGTCTGACCCGCTTCAACATATTCTCCCACGGAAACGGTTATCGAGCCGCTGATCATATGAGCGTATCGGGTCTTATATCCGTCACCGTGGTTAATCAGAACCATGTTTCCGTAGCCCGAATTACTGCGCTGAACAACCTCAACTCTGCCGCTCTTTGAAGCGATAACGGGTGTTCCGAGAGCGCCGCCGCCTCCTCTTGTGAGGTCAATTCCGTTGTGCCAGCCGCTGCTTCTCCAGCCGTAAGGCGAGCTGACATAGTGGCAACTCGGAGCAGGCCATAGGAAGCCGAGCTTTGATGCTTCGCCGATATAAACTCCGCCGAAAGTAGTTTTTGTTCCTACGGAAACAATCTCGTCAACAGGCTCGGTGATGGTTTCATAAGAATATTCGGTATCCTGAAGAATTCCGTCAATATAAACCTGCGTTTTTGTAACTCTTTCGCTGCCGTCAACGCCCTCTTGAATAACCTGCCTGTATCCGCTGTATTTTGTGGCGTCACGCCTCTGAACGGTATCAAATTCAATGTCTCTGACCGTTGAGGTCGAAACGATTTTCTTAATGCTGACAAGCTTCTGAGCGTTCTTGATAATAATGCTGTCGCCCGCTTGAATATCCTCCCAGTCATAGCTCGGATTCAGAGCGCTGATTATATCGGCTGAAACGCCGTTTTCTTCTGCAATCGATTCAAGGGAATCTCCGTCTTCTATAACATAAGCCTCGGCTTCGGATTTTGTTCCCAAAACCGTTTCCGACAGCTTTGCGGCGTCCCACATGGCATTGGAATCGTCGGGATAAAGACCCTGAACATAGTCAATATTTTCCGCAAAACCGACAACATAGTTATTTTTCTTTGCATCCTCTTCATAAGGCGCAAGAATATCGTAAAAAACGGTTTTGGCGTCCGCTTCGTTCTTGACTGCACAAATGAAATCGCCGTCAATGTAAATTCCGCAGGCGTGAGTAAGGTTATCAACGGAATTTTCAATCATTTTATCTGAAATTGACTGAGCGTCATTAAGCTGGTCAAGCGAAACAAGGCTTAGATTGTATTTGGCGTTAAGGTTCGATGCCGAAGCGGCGGGAACAGATGCCTTTATTTCATTGTCTGAGCCGTATGCTCCCGAAGTCAGTCGGTCTTTAACAAGGTCAATGGCTTCGATATAAACCGATTCATTGCTTATATAGCCGATGCTCTGGTCGTTATATATAACTTCAAGCGCAAAGGTAACATCGTTCCAATAGCTGACCGTAACAATAAGAATCGCAAGCGAAGCAATCGGCATCAGAATATTTGCCGTTGTTTTCAAAAGATTATTATGGCTTGAAAATGCCTTTTTGAAATAATGAGCGACAACAGCAGGCAGAGAGAGCGGGGATTTGAAAGCTCTTTTAATCGTTTTACCTGCCCGCTTAATTTCCGTTCTGAAATTAAGAATTTCTTTTAAAGTTGTTTTGATTCTCTTAACGGCAAGGCTCTTTGCATTTTCGGTTGATTTTGAAATTGCACGGTGAATATAGATGAACGGTGCAGATATCAGCTTGAAAATAAAACCGAAAACGGTTGAAAACAGCCTGCAAATTCTGTCTCCGAAA
>JAEDKI010000097.1 GCA_016295895.1 Clostridiaceae bacterium
GGCATCTGGGATATCATCAACGATATTTTCCTTGCCGCAATCGTTGACAGAACCCGTACCCGTTGGGGCAAGTTCAAGCCCTGGCTGATTATTTACGCCATCCCGGGCGTTATCATTACCATCATGTTCTATATGATGCCGCTCATATTCGGCGACCGACCGCTGTATGATGTGTCGAAGCTGGCGTTTTATCTGATACTGCAAATGTTCACGAACCTTGCAGGCTCGCTGATTGCCATTGCAAGAACGGGTATGACGGCAACGATTACTCCGAACATTATCGACCGTACCCGCCTTATCACTCAGGCAAACCTGCTTTCGGGCTTCGTTGAGAAGGCTCCCGAAATCCTCATGGGTCTGTTTATCGACCTTGTCAGCAGAGGCGCACTCAAAATCCAGATGCGCTCGCTCTATGTTTCCGCAGGTCTTGTAACCTCCATTGCGGCAGGCTCTTTCGCTCTTATTTATGCATTTGTTGCCAAAGAAAGAGTTATGCAGACGGTTGACCGCCCGAGCATCTTCCAGGGCTTCAAATCCGTTTTCACAAACAAGCCTCTGCTTCTCATCACCCTTTCCGAATTCCTTTCCGCTTTCAGCATGAATTCGGGCACAAACTACTACTACATAAACGTTCTCGGCCTTGCTTCGATGTCAACAATCGTCGGCATCCCCGGAGCAATCGTTTCGCCGATAAGCTATTCCTATGTTCCCTGGGCAAGATCAAAGTTCTCAACCAAAGCCCTTTGGGTTGTCGGCTCTCATATCGACAATCTGCTCATGACGGGCGTTTTCCTTGTCGGTTCAATCAACAAGAACTACAAGAAGCTCAGCGTTATGATTCCTGCATTCATGCTTCGTGAAACCATCTGGATGTTCTTCTACGGAATCAAGAAGGTTATTCCCGAAGAAATGCGTAACGAAGCTATCGACTACGGCGAATGGAAAAACGGCTACAGAACCGAGGGCATGACGGGCGTTGCAAAGGGACTTGCATCAAAGCTTGTCGGAACGCTCGGTCAGACAATCAAGGCAATGATCCTTTCGAGAATCGGATATGTTCAGGGCGCAGGCTTCGGCGGTCAGAGCGAAAAGACCGAATATTCTCTTTTCTGGATGTGCACAATTCTTCCCGTTGTTACCGGCATTCTGAGCATCGTTCCCAAGCTGTTCTATGATCTGAGCGGCGAAAAGAGAGACAGAATGTACCGTGAGCTTCACGAAAGACGCAAGGCAATTGCCGATGAAGTCCGACAGCTCGACAATGATAACACCGAAGAATCATCAATTGTATAAAAGCTGAATTAACAAAACGGATTACGGGTCATTCTCAAAAAGAAAGCCTGTAATCCGTTTTTTGAATGGTTGGTGAATGATACGGACGGAACAATCGAAAAAATCGAAAAGCTGTTCTCCGCAAAAAGCAACGCCGTTATTGCAATTGACGGCTGCTGCGCCTCAGGAAAAACAACCTTTGCCGAAACGCTCTCGGAACGCACGGGAGCGCAGGTTATTCATATGGACGACTTCTTTCTGCCGCCCGCAATGAGAACCGCTCAGCGCCTTTCGCAACCCGGCGGAAACGTTCATTATGAGCGTTTCATTGACGAGGTTATCGGGGGCATACGGAGCGGCAAGCCATTTGAATACCGCATTTTCAAATGCAGCGTCGGCGATTTCTGCGGAAAGTCGGGAATCGATCCTCACAAGCCGATTATAATTGAGGGTGCTTACGCTCTGCACCCCGAAATACCGCATATTTACGACATGAGGATATTCCTCACCGTCAGCCACGAAACACAGCTACGGCGCATCAGAGAGCGAAACGGAGAGCAGGCGCTCAAAATCTTTGAAGAAAAATGGATTCCGCTCGAAAACCGATACTTTTCCGATTTCGGAATAAAAGAAAAAAGTAACATAGTAATTAATAATGAATAAAAAAAGAAAAGCAACCTGTATTATACGATGATAAATCGAAAATACAAGTTGCTTTTTATTATCCTGTTAAATCAGTTTTTTGCTCTTCGCTTATTGCGACACGGATTACTCGGCAAAGCCGGAATCAACAAGCTTTACAAGCTCGTCAACCGCCTGCTCCTCATCGGGGCCGCCTGCAATAATGCGAATGCTTGTTCCGCCCATGATGCCGAGAGAAAGAACACCGAGAAGGCTCTTGGCGTTAACTCTGCGCTCCTCTTTCTCAACCCAGATTGATGACTTGAATTCGTTAGCCTTCTGGATGAAGAAAGTTGCCGGACGGGCATGAAGACCTACCTGATTCTGAACTGTTACATCTTTAACATACATAATCTATATCTCCCACGCTGAAAATTTCATTTCATTTGTTATAGTTATTATACCATAAAACTTCGCTTCGTCAACATTTTTAAGCCTCGGTTTGAATAATTCGGCTTGTCGGCCAAACTCAATGCAAACATGAAAAATTGTTTTGTTGAAAATGACCATAGACAAAGCAAATTTTTGTGATACATAAACAGAAATATTGCCTCTTTTTTCCTGTTTCGGCATTAACCGCCGAGATAAGCCTTTCGGATTTCGTCGCTCTGAGCAAGCTCCTCGCCCGTTCCCGAGAGAGTAATCTTGCCGGTTTCGAGAACATAAGCTCTGTCCGCAACCGAAAGCGCCATCTGAGCATTCTGCTCAACAAGAAGAATCGTTGTGCCGTCCTTATGGAGCGATTTGATAATTTCAAAAATCTGCTCAACAAGAATCGGAGCAAGACCCATAGAGGGTTCATCAAGCATCAGAAGCTGAGGTCTGCTCATAAGAGCTCTGCCCATTGCCAGCATCTGCTGTTCGCCGCCCGAGAGCGTGCCCGCAGTCTGCTTGCGGCGTTCTTTGAGCCTCGGAAACTGCTCATAGACCTTTGCAAGGTCTTCGCTGACGCCCTTGCCGCCACGGGTGTAGGCGCCCATTTCAAGGTTTTCCTCAACGCTCATCTGGAGGAATATTCTTCTGCCCTCCGGAACATGAGCAAGACCCCGCTCTACTATTTTATGAGGAGCAACGGTCGAAATGTTCTTGTCAAGGAAGTCAATCGAGCCCGTCTTTGAGCGGAGCAGACCCGAAACGGTTTTAAGAATCGTGCTCTTGCCTGCGCCGTTTGCGCCGATAAGAGTGACTATTTCGCCCTGCTTAACTTCAAAAGAAACGCCCTTTATGGCATGGATACTGCCGTAATAAACATTGATGTCGTTAACCTTTAACATATCTGCGCCTCCTTACTTCTTGCCGAGATAGGCTTCGATAACATCGGGGTTATTCTGGATTTCATCGGGAGTGCCCTTTGCAATAATCTTGCCGAAATTCAGAACGCAGATGCCCTCGCAAACACCCATGACAAGGTTCATGTCATGCTCAATGAGCAGAACGGCGATTTTGAAGGTGTCTCTGATTTTGCGGATGTTATTCATAAGCTCTGCCGTTTCGGACGGGTTCATGCCTGCGGCAGGCTCGTCAAGGAGCAGAAGCTTGGGATTGGTGGCAAGCGCTCTGACAATTTCAAGCCGTCTCTGAGCGCCGTAGGGCAGAGAACCTGCCTGATTGCCCGCCATATCCTGCATATCGAAGATTGAAAGCAGTTCAATGGCTTTTTCGTGCATTTCCTTTTCTTTTTTCCAATATTTCGGAAGCCTGAGAACGCCGTTAGCCATTCCGTATTTTATCTGATTGTGCAAACCGATTTTAACATTGTCCTCAACCGAAAGGTTGCCGAAAAGCCTGATATTCTGGAATGTTCTTGCGATACCCGCCTTGTTGACCTGAACGGTGTTCAGAGCGTGAGTATCCTTGCCGTCAAGCAAAATAGTTCCGGATGTAGGCTGATAAACCTTGGTCAGAAGGTTGAAAACAGTCGTTTTGCCTGCGCCGTTGGGGCCTATAAGACCCGCAATTTCGGTTCTGCCGATTGTGAGGTTGAAATCGTCAACGGCTTTAAGGCCGCCGAATTCGATTCCGAGATGTCTTGCTTCAAGAATCGGAAGCTTGTTGACATCTCTTTCGGGGACTATTGAATCATGAGGAACAGGAACCATCTTGCTCATTTTGCTTCAGCCCCCTTTCTTTCCGACTTGCCGAACCTGAATTTTTCTTTTATCAGATCGCCGTAGGTTTTAAGCGTATCGTTGTTGGTTATAATCATAACGAGAATCAGAACGAGCGCATAGGCGAGCATTCTGTAATCGCCGACCTCTCGGAGCATTTCGGGCAGAACGGTGAGCATTGCCGCAGCAATAACCGAGCCGAACATGTTGCCCATGCCGCCGAGAACAACGAAAACGAGAACAAGTATTGAAGTGTTGAAATTAAACTTTGAAGCAACAACGGTTGAATAGTTGAGGCCGAAAAGCACGCCTGCACAGCCCGCAAGAGCCGCCGAGGTAACAAAAGCCATAAGCTTGTACTTAGTAATATTTATTCCCACGGATTCAGCCGCTATACGGTTATCACGAATCGACATAATAGCTCTGCCGGTTCTTGAGTTGGTGAGGTTATAAACAACAAAAAGAGTGATGAGGACGAGGACAATGCCCGCCGTAAAGGTGGAAATCTTGTTAACGCCCGTTGCTCCCATAGGTCCGTTAACGATAACCTTGCCGCCTTCGCCAAGCACAAGCTTTTCTGCGGAGCCTTTGAAATGAAGCCCGCCCTCGTCAATGCCGATATAAAGGCAGTTGAGAATATCCTTGATTATTTCGCCGAATGCAAGGGTAACAATCGCAAGATAGTCGCCCTTCAGGCGAAGAACGGGAATGCCGATAAGAATGCCGAACACTGCGGCAACCAATGCGCCGACAATAACGGCAACAATCATTCTGACGATATCCGACTCAATGCCGTTAAAACGCATTGTTGTTGAAACAATGACGCCCGCAAAAGCGCCGACGCTCATAAATCCCGCATGGCCGAGGCTCAGGTCGCCGAGAATGCCGACCGTGAGGTTCAGCGAAACTGCCATGATAACATAGGCGCAAATCGGAATAAGCTGACCCTTGAGGGAGTTTGAAACCATTCCGCCGCCGATAAGAATCTGCATTACGATATAGAACGCAATAACAACGCCGTAGGAAAGGAAGCTGTTTTTGGTGAGCTTGTTTAACTTTTTCATCTGCGCCACCTCAAACTTTCTCTTTTATCTGCTTGCCGAGAAGTCCTGCAGGCTTAACGAGAAGCACGATAATAAGAACGGCAAAAACAATTGCGTTTGCAAGCTGTGTCGAAATATATGCCTTTGCGAAAATCTCGATTATGCCGAGCACGATTCCGCCGAGCATTGCTCCGGGGATTGAGCCGATGCCGCCGAGAACTGCCGCCGTGAACGCCTTGATGCCGGGCATTGAACCCGTTGTCGGCAGAAGATTCGGATAAGCCGAGCAGAGCAGAACGCCGGCAATGGCGGCAAGAGCCGAGCCGATGGCAAAGGTCACCGAAATCGTAACGTTGACATTTATACCCATGAGCTGAGCCGCACCCTTATCCTCGGAAACGGCACGCATAGCCTTGCCCATTTTTGTTTTGCTTGTGAAAAGCGTCAGCGCAACCATGATAACAATACAGGCGATGATGGTAACAATCGCCTCTGCCGAAATGGTCAGTCTGCCGTCGAAAAGCTTAACGGAATTCATGTTTGAAACAATGGACTTGAACGATCTCGGAGTTGAACCCCAGATAAGGAGCGCAAGGTTCTGAAGAAGATAGCTCACGCCGATTGCGGTAATAAGAACCGCAAGAGAAGTTGCCGAACGCAGGGGCTTATAGGCAAAGCGTTCGATGGTCATGCCGAGAACCGTGCAGACAACCATTGCCGCAAGAACGGAAACAATCGGAGGAAGCCCGAGACTCTCCGTTACACAGTAGGAAATGTATGCGCCGACCATGATGACATCGCCGTGGGCAAAGTTCAGCATTTTTGCAATGCCGTAAACCATTGTGTAGCCCAGAGCAATGATGGCGTAAACGCTTCCCAAGCTGATTCCGTTAATCAGATATGAGAGAAAACTCATTTATTACACCTCAGTTACTCGGATTCCGTGTTATTCTGCCGAAAAATGCGGTCTGTCAAACATCGGATCCTGATTTTTATTCTGTGTCGGAAAAACTGCCGCAGAATCTACCTCGGTAGGCTTTCCGCCGCAGAATACATTATAAAACGGGTTGAGGAAGAAAGAGCTGCACGGGAAAAAGCGCATCTCTTTCTTCCTTGAAAGTCAAATTGTTATTATCGTTTACTGAGCGTTCTTTGCGCCAACATAAACGCCGTCCTTAATGATAACAGCCATGGGGCTCTTGGAAACTTCGCCCGTTGCCTGCCATGTCATTGAGCCGGTAAGACCGTTAACCTGAATCTGAGTCATAACGGGGATAAGAGCCTCGCAGATATCCTCTGCGCTCATATCGCCCGTAACGCCTGCCTTGGTGATTGCCTCATAGACGGTGTAAACAGCGTCATATGCGTCAGCAGCGAACTGGTTGGGAACTTCTTTGTAAAGCTCCTGATACTTTGTAACGAAGCTTACGGTTGCATCGTCTGTTCCGTCAGCTGAGAACGGAGTAAGGAGGTAAACGCCCTCTGCAAGTGAGGTGTCGAAGCCCTTGATGCCGAGAATTCCGTCCATACCGTCAACGCCGAAGAACTTGGGAGCATAGCCCATAGCGTCAGCCTGCTGAAGGATAAGAGAAGCGGGAGTGAAGTAGATGGGGAGGAATACGAGGTCAGCGCCTGCCTTCTGAGCTTCGCTGAGCTGAACGCTGAAGTCGTTCTGAGTATCCTCGGTGAAAGTGCCTGTGTAAACAATCTCAACGCCCTTTACGGCAGCCTCAGCGGTGAACTTGTTGTAGATGCCGGTTGAATAAGCGTCATCGTTCTTGTAGATAACTGCAACCTTGGTTGCAAGAGCGTTTTCTGCGATGTAGTCAGCGGAAGCAACACCCTGGTTGGGGTCGGTGAAGCAAACCTGGAAAACATTGTCCTTGTCGTTGATAACATCGAGAGAAGATGCTGACGGAGTGATTTCAAAAATTCTGTCGCTGTAGCTTTCTGAAGCAACTGCAATGCAGGGAGTGGTTGTTACGGAACCGATAAGAACCTGCATGCCCCAGTCCTTGAGCTTGTTGTAAGCATTAACTGATTTCTCAGCGTCATGCTCGTCATCTTCAAACTGCATCTCGAACTGAACGCCGCCCTTGGCATTGATTTCGTCGATAGCAATCTGAGCGCCGTTCTTAACAGCTACGCCGTAGGTTGCAGCGCCGCCGGTAAGAGGTCCGATGCCGCCGATCTTGATTGTGCCGCTTGCAGCAGCGCCTGAATTGTCAGCGCCGGGAGCAGCAGTTGTTGTCTCGCCGTCGGTCTTGCCGCCGCAAGCAGCAAACATGGTCAGCATCATAAGAGCTGCCATTACGAGAGCCAGAAACTTTTTCATGGTGAAAACTTCCTTCCTTTGCCTTAAGGTGATGGGAGTTGAACACAATATGCCGAAAATTTGATATTACGGCGTAT
>JAEDKI010000098.1 GCA_016295895.1 Clostridiaceae bacterium
ATTATTGCTAAAATCGAAAATCAAGAGGGCGTTGACGATATCGACGGGATTATTAAAGAATCTGACGGAATTATGATTGCAAGGGGCGATATGGGCGTTGAGCTTCCCGAGGAGGAAGTGCCGATTGTTCAGAAAATGATAATCAAAAAGGTCTATGAAGCGGGCAAAAGAGTTATAACCGCAACGCAGATGCTCGATTCGATGATTAAAAATCCCCGCCCGACAAGAGCCGAGACAACGGACGTTGCCAACGCCATTTATGACGGCACGAGCGCAATCATGCTTTCGGGCGAAACTGCGGCGGGCAAATTCCCCGTTGAATCGCTCAAAACCATGGTCAGAATCGCCGACAGAACCGAAAGGGATATCGACTACCGCAAGAGATTCTTTCAAAGTGAAAGAAAGGCTAATCCCGATGTTACCGACGCCATCTGCCATGCAACCTGCACCACGGCTCACGACCTGAACGCAAAGGCTATAATCACCGTCACAAAGTCGGGCAGGTCGGCAAGAATGATATCCCGCTACAGACCGGGTTGTGAAATCATCGGCTGCACCATCAGCGAAAAGGTTTGCCGTCAGCTTAATCTGTCCTGGGGAGTTATTCCTGTTTTGCTTGACGAGAAAAAAGATGTTTTTGAGCTGTTCCGCCATGCGGTCAGCGTTGCAAAGGAGAAAAACCTGCTCAAAAGCGATGATATAGCGGTCATAACCTCGGGCGTTCCCATCGGAATTTCGGGAACGACAAATATTATGAAAGTTGAAATAGTTGAATAGAAATATCGGCTTGAACCGAAGTTTGCTTTCGGATTCAAGCCGATTTTTATGCTTTGATAACTTTTTCGGCGATTATTCGCAGATCGTCAATGCTTTCAAGCGAGCCGATTTCCTGCCTCAGAGCCGCCGCCCCTCTCATGCCTTTAACATACCATGCGGCGTGCTTTCTTGCTTCTCTCATGCCGACATATTCGCCCTTGTATTCGCAGAGTCTTTGAATATGGCGAAGCATTATTTCCATGCGCTCCTCAACGGGCGGTGCAGGGAGAAGAACGCCGCTTCTGAAATATTCGTTTATCTGATTGAAAACCCACGGTGCGCCGAGAGCTCCTCTGCCTACCATGACAAAATCACAGCCCGTTGTTTTATACATATTCTCTGCAGAGAGAGGGTCAACGATATCTCCGTTGCCGATAACGGGGATTCTGACCGCCTGCTTGACCTGCCTTATGATGTCGAGGTTGACGGGCGGAGCATACATCTGCTTTCTTGTTCTGCCGTGAACCGTGATTGCGGCGGCTCCCGCATTTTCAAGCATCTGAGCCATTTGAACGGCGTTGATGCCGGTTTCGTCCCAACCCGAGCGGATTTTGACGGTGACGGGGATGTCAACCGCCTCAACACATTTTTCGGTTATTCTTGCGGCAAGAACGGGGTCTTTCATCAATGCGCTTCCGCCGCCGTTGCCTGCAATTTTCGGAGCAGGGCAGCCCATGTTGATATCAATTGCGGTGCACCCTGTCTGAGCCGCTTTTTTTGCCGCTTGTGCCATGGCTTCGGGGTCACAGCCGAAAATCTGAACTGCGGCGGGCTTTTCCGTTTCGCCGAGCTGCATGAGCGAATCGGATTTTCTGTCGTGCATCGTCAGCCCCTTGGAGCTTACCATTTCGGTAACAACATATGAAGCTCCGAATTCAATGCAAAGCTCCCGAAAGGCTCTGTCCGCAACTCCCGCCATCGGAGCAAGGGCGGCAAAGCCGTTTATTTCAAAATTCCCTATATTCATTACATTCTCCCGAGGTATTTATATGGTTATGTTATCATTTTTTACTTGAAAATTCAATAATTTTCAAAAAAATGCTGAAATTTGCAATTATTATGCTATAATGTATACTGAGGTGATTTTGAAATGAAGCTATTGGCACTTGACGGCAACAGCATTCTTAACCGTGCATTTTACGGTATTAAACTTTTAACCACCAAAGACGGAACAAAATTTACAAACGGAATTTACGGATTTTTGAATATACTGCTTAAACTCAGAGAAGAAATATCGCCTGATGCGGTGGCTGTCGCATTCGATGTCAAAGCCCCGACTTTCAGGCATAAGATGTATGACGGCTACAAGGCGAACCGAAAGGGAATGCCTCCCGAGCTTGCGCAGCAGATGCCGCCGCTCAAAGACCTTTTAACCGCCATGGGATATAAAATTCTTGAAGCCCCCGGCTGGGAAGCGGACGACATTCTCGGCACTCTTGCCGCTCATTGCGGAAAGGACGATTTCTGCTATATAGCAACGGGTGACCGTGATTCGCTTCAGCTTATTCGTGATAATGTCAATGTTCTGCTTGCTTCAACGAAAATGGGCAGGCCTCAGAGCGTTTGCTATGACAGAGAGAAGCTCAAAGAGGAATATCTTGTATCTCCCGAACAGATGATAGATATTAAAGCTCTCATGGGCGACGCTTCGGACTGCATTCCCGGCGTTGCGGGAGTCGGTCAGAAAACGGCTCAGGATTTGATAAGCCGTTTCGGCTCGATTGATGAAATATATAACAATATCGATACGATTGACATAAAGAAAGGCGTTCACGATAAGCTTGCCGCCGATAAAGATTCGGCATATCTCAGCCGTGAGCTCGGAACGATAAGAACCGACGCACCCGTTGAAACCGATTATGAGAGCTATATTCCCGGCGAACCTGACGCATTCAGGGCAACGGGGATCCTTGCAGAGCTTGAAATGTTCAAGATGATTGAACGCCTGAATCTGAAAGCCCCCGAAAGAAAATCGGACATGCCCGAAGCCGAAAAGGTCAGCACCGAATGCTACAGGCAGGAGGATCTGAAGCTCCTTTTCAACCTTTTGAAAAAGGCAGGGGAGGCATATTTCACCTTTGATAACGGCATTTTTTATGTTAAAACCGATAACGGAGTTGCAGAGGTTGAACCCGAAAACCCCGGATATGCCGGATTTTGCTCGGATTTTCTTTTTTCCTCCGAAATTAAAAAATACACCTATAATTCAAAACTGCTTTACGCATTTTTCTATGATTACAGAGAGGATATTGCAATAAACGAAATATGCGGCGATGCAATGCTTTCGGCTTATGTCATCAATCCATCGTCGGGAGCATATGACCTTAAAAGAATTGTTGAAGAATATGCAAGCGTTCAGCCGGGTGAAGAAGAAAACACGGCATTTCTGACGGCTTATCTTCCCAAAGCTTTTGAAAAGCTGAACGCCGTCATTGACGAAAACGGTCAGAGAGATTTGCTTGAACAAATCGAGCTTCCTCTCGCTCAGGTGCTTGCTTCAATGGAGCGTGAGGGCTTCCTTGTTGACGCAGAGGGAATCGAAAGATTCGGCACGGAGCTTCAGAAAAGGATTTCAAAGCTTGTTGAGGAGATTTACGACGAGGCAGGATATGTTTTCAACCTCAATTCTCCCAAACAGCTCGGAGAAGCCCTGTTTGTGAAAATGGGTCTGCCCGCAAAGAAGAAAACAAAGAGCGGTTATTCAACCAACGCCGATGTTCTTGAAAGCCTTGCCCCCGATTATCCCGTTGTTGCGAAAATCCTTGAATACAGAACCCTTGCAAAGCTTAAATCGACCTACTGCGACGGTCTGCTGAAGGTTATCGGCAATGACGGCAGAATTCATTCAAGCCTCAATCAGACCGAGACGAGAACGGGCAGAATTTCATCAACAGAGCCGAATCTTCAGAATATTCCCGTGCGTTCGGAGCTTGGCAGAGAAATGAGAAAATTCTTTATGGCAAAGGAAGGCTGTGTGCTCGTTGATGCCGACTATTCGCAGATTGAACTGCGTGTGCTTGCTCATGTTTCAAACGATGCCAACATGATAAAGGCGTTCAACGAGGGTGACGATATTCACGCAATAACCGCTTCTCAGGTGTTCAATATGCCGCTTCAGATGGTTACTCCGCTTATGAGAAGCAGGGCGAAAGCCGTCAACTTCGGCATTGTCTACGGCATCGGCGCCTTTTCGCTTGCAAAGGATATCGGCGTTTCAAGAGCCGAGGCGGACAGCTACATCAAGGGCTACCTTTCAAATTTCAGCGGCGTTCGTGACTACATGAAAACAGTTGTTGAAAAGGCAAAGGAAAAAGGATATGTTGAAACCGAATTCAAACGCCGCAGATATCTTCCCGAGCTTACCTCGTCAAACGCAATGACAAGGGCGTTCGGCGAAAGAGTTGCGCTCAATATGCCGATTCAGGGCACGGCGGCGGATATAATAAAAATAGCGATGATACGAGTATGGAAACGGCTCAGGGAAGAATGCTCAAATGCCCGCCTTATCATGCAGGTTCACGATGAACTGATAGTTGAAGCCCCCGTGAGCGAATCGGATGCCGTAGCACGGATTGTTAAAAGCGAAATGGAAAACGCCGTTAAAATGAGAGCCGCAATGCAGGCAGATGTCGGCGTGGGAAAGACATGGTACGATTCAAAATCGTAAGGAGAGTGAGAAAATGAAAATTCTGTTTGTCTGCACGGGCAACACCTGCCGCAGCCCTATGGCTGAGGGCATTTTCAGAAAAATGATTGAAGAAAAAAAGCTTGACGGCATTGAATGTTCAAGCGCAGGGCTTTTTGCAATGACGGGCGACGAGGTAACTCCGAATTCCGTCAAGGCTTGCGAACGCTTCGGCGTTGATATATCAAAGCACAGAGCGAGAAGAATAACTGCTCAATTGCTTGACGAAACCGACAGATTTGTCTGCATGACCTTTGAACATGCCGCAAGCCTGTCACTCTATGTTCCTCAAGAGAAAATAATTATCCTTGGCGGCGGAATCCCCGACCCTTACGGCGGCGATCTTGAAACCTATATCCGCTGTGCGAATTTCATAAAAACCGCTTTGACGGCGCAGTTTGACGAAATAACGGCGGTGAATGAGAAATGAATTATTCCGTTGAAGCCCTGACGGCTGAGCTTGTTCCGCAGGCGGCGAAGCTTGAAGCGGAGTGCTTTTCTTCCCCGTGGAGCGAGGAATCGCTGATGCGTGAAACCGAAAACGGAAATTCGCATTTTCTTGCGGCGGTTTCGGGCGGCGAGCTGCTCGGCTACATCGGAGTTCAGGAGATAGTCGGCGAAGCCTATATAACAAATGTTGCCGTGTTCGGGAAATACCGCCGATGCGGAATCGGCAGAGCTTTGCTCAAGAACGCATGTGACGGAGCAAAAATGCGAAAATGCGAATTTATAACTCTCGAAGTCAGAGAAAGCAACAAGAATGCAATTGCGCTTTATGAAAGCGAGGGCTTTGAGAAGGTGGGAGTAAGAAAAAATTTTTATTCCTTCCCGACTGAAAACGGTATCATCTACACAAAATATTTTCAATATCAGGAGACGGTCAAAAATGAAGATTCTTGCGATTGAATCATCGTGCGACGAAACAGCCGCATCTGTTGTTGAGGACGGCAGAAAGGTTTTGTCAAGCGTAATAGCCTCTCAGGTCAGCGAGCATATTATATACGGAGGAGTAGTGCCCGAAATTGCGTCAAGAATGCACGCTCAGGCAATAAGCGGCGTGGTTTCAAAGGCAATGAGCGATGCAGGGCTCGGCTTCGGCGATATAGACGCCATAGCCGTAACCTATGCTCCGGGGCTTATCGGTGCTCTGCTTGTGGGCGTTAATTTTGCAAAAGGGCTTGCCTATTCAACGGGTCTGCCCCTTGTGCCCGTTCATCATCTGCGTTCCCACATTGCGGCGAATTATATTTCTCATCCCGAGCTTGAGCCTCCGTTCCTCTGTCTTGTTGTGTCGGGCGGTCACAGCCACATTGTTGCGGTTAACGACTACACGGATTTTTCAATTATCGGCAGAACGAGGGACGATGCGGCGGGCGAGTGCATGGATAAATCCGCAAGGGCTATGGGTCTGCCTTATCCCGGAGGCGTGAATCTTGACAAAATCAGCAAAGACGGAAATCCGGAGCTTTATAAGCTTCCGCATCCTCATGTTGACGGGGGAGAATATGATTTCAGCTTTTCGGGGCTTAAAACCGCAGTTGTCAATATTATCCATAACGCATCTCAGAAAGGCGAGCAGATAAGCGTGCCCGACCTCGGCGCTTGCTGCATTGAAACCGTAGCAGACTGCCTCGTCGGGAACACCGTCAAGGCGGCGGAAAATTTCGGATTTAAGAAAATTGCGCTTGCGGGAGGAGTTTCCGCAAATTCACGCCTGAGAGCAAGAATGGGCAAGGTCTGCGCCGAGAGAGGATGGGAGCTTTTTATGCCCGAGCTTTCGCTTTGCGGAGACAATGCGGCAATGGTTGGCTCGCAGGGCTATTTTGAGTTCAAAAGCGGCAATATTGCAGGATTGGAGCTTAATGCTTTCGCCACGATGCCCATTGACGGATAAAATACATGGATTTTGAAATAAAAATGAATTTTTTTAAACATTTTGTTGCAAAATCTTGACTTTAAAAAGATGTGTGATATAATTATAATGGGTGAGGATGAAAAAGAGATGAAGTGCCTCTGTCAACAGGCACAAAATCGGCTTTTTTTGCCTCAAAAATTTGTTAAATTTTGTTATGTTTCCGTGACGAAAGGAGAAAGATTATGGAAAATATGACTTCTAATAAAAGCGTTCTTTCGTGGATTAACGAAAAAATCGATCTCGTTAAGCCCGATAAGGTCGTTTGGATTGACGGCAGCGATGAGCAGATTGAGCAGCTCCGTGCCGAGGCTTGTGAAACAGGCGAAATGATAAAGCTCAATCAGGAGCTTCTTCCCGATTGCTATCTTCATCGCACCGCCGTTAACGATGTTGCGAGAGTTGAGGGCAGAACCTTTATCTGCGCTCCCACAAAAGAGGAAGCAGGCCCCACAAACAATTGGATGGATCCCGCAGAAGCTTACAAAATGCTCTATGATATCGCTAAGGACAGCTACAAGGGCAGAACCATGTATGTTATTCCTTATTCAATGGGTCCCGTCGGTTCAAAGTTCTCAAAAATCGGCATTGAGCTGACCGATTCAATCTATGTTGTTCTCAACATGGCTATCATGACAAGAGTCGGCACCAAGGTTCTTGAAGCTCTCGGCGACAGCGACGATTGGGTAAGAGGTCTTCACTGCAAGTGCGACATCGACGAAGAAAAGAGATATATCTGCCAGTTCCCGCAGGATAACACCATTATTTCCGTTAACTCAGGTTACGGCGGAAACGTTCTTCTCGGCAAAAAGTGCTTCGCTCTCAGAATTGCTTCCTATCAGGGCAAGAACGAGGGCTGGCAGGCTGAGCATATGCTCATTCTCGGCCTTCAGAAGCCCAACGGCGAAATCAAATACATCTGCGCAGCGTTCCCCTCAGCCTGCGGCAAGACCAACCTTGCAATGCTCATTCCTCCCGAGGGATATTATAAGGACGGCTACCGTGTATGGTGCGTAGGCGACGATATTTCATGGATCAGAAAGGGCGAGGACGGCAGACTTTACGCCATCAACCCCGAGAACGG
>JAEDKI010000099.1 GCA_016295895.1 Clostridiaceae bacterium
CAAAAGATGAGCTTCCCGAGGCGGACAGATATTATCTTGAATTCAGGGGCGCAAACTCGTCTGCTTCTGTCTATGTCGGAGGCAAAAAGCTTGCAAGCCATGACGGCGGATATTCAACATGGAGAGTTGATATCACGGATAACCTTGAAAACAAAACTCTCATTGCCGTAACCGTTGACAACAGCCCCAACGAAACCGTTTATCCTCAAATGGCGGACTTCACTTTCTACGGCGGACTTTACAGAGATGTCAATATTATTGCCGTGAGCAATTCTCATTTTGACCTTGATTATTACGGCGCACCGGGAATAAAGGTCACTCCGACGGTTGAGGGCAAAGACGCTCATGTTGAAATTGAAACCTATCTCACGGGCGCAAAAGACGGTCAGACGGTTGAATACACCATAACCGATTCGGATGGTGCAGAGGTTGCGAGAGCAGTATCCGACGTTTCGGATTCAAAGGCAGTTCTCGAAATAAAAGGCGTTAACCTTTGGCACGGCAGAAAGAATCCCTATCTTTACACCGCTGAGGCGAAGCTTGTTGAGAACGGCGAGGTTCTTGACAATGTCAGCGCAAGATTCGGTTGCCGCACCTTCTCGATTGACCCCGAAAAGGGCTTTATTCTCAACGGAGAATCATATCCGCTCAGAGGCGTTTCAAGGCATCAGGACAGGTGGGGGATAGGTAACGCCCTGCTTCCCGAGCATCACGAGCAGGATGTTGAGCTTATCTGCGAGGTCGGTGCAACGACAGTCAGACTTGCCCACTATCAGCACGATCAGTATTTCTATGACCTCTGCGACGAAAAAGGTCTTGTTATCTGGGCTGAAATCCCCTATATTTCAAAGCATATGGATAACGGAACGGAAAACACCGTTTCGCAGATGAAAGAGCTGGTTATGCAGAACTATAACCACGCAAGCATCGTTGTGTGGGGGCTTTCAAATGAAATTACGATGAACGGCTCAACGCCCGAGCTTCTCGAAAATCACCGTATGCTCAATGACCTTGTGCATGAGATGGATAAAACGAGGCTCACGACCGTTGCGGTTGTTTCAATGTGCGATATTCATGACCCGTATATTCAGATTCCCGATGTTGTTTCGTTTAACCACTATTTCGGCTGGTACGGCGGCGACACTTCGATGAACGGCCCATGGTTTGATAATTTCCATAAGGAATTTCCCGATATTCCCGTCGGCATGAGCGAATACGGCTGTGAGGCGCTGAATTGGCACACCTCAAATCCCGTTCAGGGAGACTACACAGAAGAATATCAGGCATATTACCATGAGGAGCTTATAAAACAGCTCTTCACAAGACCCTACATCTGGGCAACCCATGTCTGGAATATGTTTGATTTCGGCGCAGACGCAAGAAACGAGGGCGGCGAAAACGGTCAGAACCATAAGGGGCTTATCACCTTTGACCGCAAATATAAAAAAGACGCTTTTTATGCCTACAAAGCGTGGCTTTCAGACGAACCGTTCGTTCATATCTGCGGCAAAAGATATGTTGACCGTGCTGAGGATATGACAAAGATAACCGTTTATTCCAATCAGCCCGAGGTTGAGCTTTTTGCAAACGGCAAAAGCCTCGGCAAGCAGAAATGCGGCGATCATTTCTTCCGCTTTGATGTTCCCGTCAGCCCCGAAACCAAGCTACACGCCGTTGCAGGCGAGTGCACGGACGAAAGCGTTATCCGCAAAGTTGAAAAATTCAACGAAGACTACCGCCTGAAAGAAAAAGGTGCGGTGCTGAATTGGTTTGATATTACCGAGCGTGAGGGCTATTTTTCGCTCAACGATAAAATGGGCGATGTTATGAAATCCCCCGAGGGAATGATGCTCTTTGCGGAGCTTGTCAAGAAGCTGATGTCTTCAGGCGGCAAAGGCGGCATGATGGCAGGCTTTGAAATGAGCGAAGGCATGATGCAGATGATGGGCGGATTCACAATCATCAGGCTTACTAACCTTATCGGAACGGCGGGAATCAAATTCACCAAGGAACAGCTTCTTGAACTGAACGCCAAGCTCAATCAGATCAAAAAGCCTTGATTAAACAACAACCAAACTCATAATAATTCTTTTCCAAAAGCAAAAGTCTCCCGTCGGAACATTGTGTCCGCTCGGGAGACTTTTGCTTTTATGGAGTGTTACATCATTTCAATGAATCTGTCAAAAAGAAATTCAGTGTCGAGAGGGCCTGAGCAGGCTTCGGGGTGGAACTGAACCGAAAACGCATTCTGACCGGGATAGTCAATGCCCTCGCAGGTGCCGTCGTTGGCGTTGATATAGCGAACCTCGCCCTTGCCTTCAAGGCTTTCGCTGACAACGGCATAGCCGTGGTTCTGGCTGGTGATATAGGTTCTCGTGCCCTTGACATCCTTGACGGGCTGATTGCAGCCCCTGTGGCCGTATTTGAGCTTAACGGTTTTGCCGCCGTTCGCAAGAGCCATGAGCTGATGACCGAGGCATATGCCGAAAATGGGAACCTTGCCCATGAGCTTTCTGATTTCTTCAATACATCCGACATTGTCAGACGGGTCGCCGGGGCCGTTTGAAAGCATTATTCCGTCGGGCTTTTCGGCAAGAATTGCTTCAGCCGTTGTGTCATAGGGAACTTTCGTTACCGTGCAGCCTCTCTTCTGAAGCTCACGGACTATATTCTGCTTTGCGCCGTAATCAATCAATGTTACCTTGTGAAGCTCTTTGCCGATTGCGGGGAAAACCTCTTTTTCACGGCTGACTTCTTCAACCGTTCCTTTGACCGAATAGCCGAAGATTTCTTCAAGGCTTTCGGGAACTTCGGAGCAGATAGCGGCGTTCATAACGCCTTCTTCTCTGATAATTCTTGTGATCTCTCTTGTCGGAACTCCGCAGATGCCGCAGATTCCACGGTCTTTGAGGAATTTGTCAACATCATACTGACTTCTGAAATTCGAGGGATGCTCGCACCATTCACGGACAACATAGCCCTTGACGGCGCATTCGCCCTCAAAATCGTCCTCGATTATTCCGTAATTTCCGATTGCGGGGAAGGTCTGCATGACGATCTGTCCGCAGTAGCTCGGGTCGGTCAGAGTTTCGATATAACCGCACATACCTGTTGTGAAAACAAGCTCGCCGAGGGTGTCGCACTCTGCGCCGAACAGCTTTCCTTCATAGATTTTACCGTTTGCCAAAACAAGATAACCTTTTTTCACAAGAATTCCTCCTAATTGCAGTTTCCTTTTCAATCGGAACTGCTTTATGCAGAACAGTCTGCATAATTAACACACAATTTTTTAATTCTGAACATAAAGCTGTTTGTACGGATTTCCGCTGTCGGGGGAGAGAATAAAGAAGTTCCCCGAAAGGATTTCCGAGCTGTCACAGCCGAAATATTTGCAATAATTATCAATGTAAGGCTTGATTTCTTCAAGATCTTCGGGCTCTGCCTTGCGGGTTTTAACCTGCTTCGGAAGATTGAAGCTTATTTCATCGCATCTGAGAAAAATCTTTCCTCCGTGCATTCCCGTTCCGCAGAAGTTGCTGACTATCGGAGCAGAGCCGGGGTTTCTGCCGAGAACGATTATCAGACCGCCTGCCTGATATTCTCCGAGAAAGCTTCCGCATACTCCGCCGATAACCATAACGGGAAGCTTCTCTTTGTAAGCTTTCATGTGGATTCCCGCACGGTAGCCTGCGTTGCCCTCAACATAGATTTCTCCGCCTCTCATCGCATAGCCTGCCGCATCGCCGACATTGCCGTGAATGATGATTTTTCCGTCATTCATCGTGTCGCCTGCGGCGTCCTGAGCGTTGCCGTTAACGGTAATTTCAGCGCCGTTAAGATAAGAGCCGAGGGCGTTGCCGGGAACGCCGTTTATGGTTATGTTTTTGCCGCTCATTCCGCTTGCAATAAAGCGCTGACCGAGGCAGTTGTCAACCGTAACCTCGTCTGAGCCTCTAATAAGCTCGTTAAGCTCCTTAAAATCCTTACCGTTTGCATCTATTTTAATCATTGGATTCTACCTCCGAGCTTTTCGTTTCTGTATTTACGGGAGAACGCCATCAGCGACGGTTTTTCAAATATAAGGCCGAAATCAATGTCAGAAAGCGGAATTCTGTTCTGAATCAGCGAGGTATAAATGCCCGCCTTCTCAACATTGCCGACCATTATGTAGCCGACAAGATAGCCGTCTTTGCAGAAAAGCTTTTTATAGCTCTTTTCGTCCGATTTCTCAAAAACTTCGCCGTCATAGGTGCCTGCCGTGATAATGTGAAGCCCGAAAAATCCGATGGCATTCATGGGAATGGCTCTGTCAAATCCGGCGTTTCCGCCCGCCATGTTGATTCCCGCAATTTCTCCCTGACGGTAAGCGTTGGGGAGAAGGGCAAGAATTCTGTCCTGATCGCTTGAAACATCGTGGCTTTCGCAACAGTCGCCTGCGCAGAATATGCCTTCAATGCTTGTTTCCATTGAATCGGCGGTCTTTATGCCTCTGCCCGCCTGTGCGCCGATTTCGGTCAGCAGAGAGATGTTGGGGCGAACGCCGAGAGCAAGAACGAGAATATCAAAATCAATCTTCTCGCCGCTGTCGGTTACTGCGGAGCTTTCGTCAAACTCCGAAACGGTGTGACCGAGAATCAGTTTTAACCCTTCCGATTCAAGGTGCTTTTTGACCCTTTCCGAACCCTCGGAATCGAGAATGCTCGAAAGAACTCTTTCGCTCAGGTCAATAACGGTAATTTCGCCGACCCTGTCTTTGATTCCCTCGGCGCATTTAAGGCCGATAAGACCTGCACCGACAATCAGAACCTTTTTTTCGCTTCCAAGCTCATTTTCAAGCGCAAGCGCATCGTCAAGGCTCATAAAAGTGAACTTTTTATTGACCTTTTCAAGCCCTTTGATGGGCGGAACGAACGGCGAAGAACCCGTTGCAACAAGAAGCTTGTCGTATTCAACCTCTTTGCCGCTTTCAAGCAGAACCGCTTTTTTGCCTTTATCGATTTTTATTGCTGCTTCGCCGAAAAGGCAGGAACAGCCGTTCTTTTCGTAAAAATCGTCGGGTCTGTATTTCATTCTCTGCAAATCGGTTTTGCCGCAGAGATAGTATGAAATCAGCGGACGGGAATAGATATGATATTTTTCCTTGGATATTATAGTGATCGGTGAGGATTTGTCAATACCTCTGATTCCTTCAACGGCTCCCGCCGCAGCGGCGGAGTTGCCGATTATAACATATTTCATCTCCGTCACCTCTCTTCAAAGACTATTGCACCGTTGGGGCAGCCCTTAACGCATTGCGGAACGCCCTCTGCGGTTTTTGTGCAAAGCTCGCATTTCTGAATTGCGCCCGTTTCGTTATGAGAAATTGCGCCGTAGGGGCAGGAGAGTATGCAGGTGTAGCAGCCGACGCATTTATCCTTGTCGATAACGATAACTCCGTCCTGCTTTGTCAGAGCACCCGTAATACAGCCCTTTACGCAAAGAGGCTCGTCGCAATGGCGGCAGGAAACGGCAAATGAAATGCCGTTCTGTTCTTCAATCTGAATTCTCGGGTGAATCTGCAAGTTGGTTAACGCCTTAACCATATCCCTTTCGCCGCTGTTGGCGTATGCACAGTAATATTCGCAAAGGTGGCAGCCGAGGCACCACTTTTCATTGACATATACTTTTTTCATAATTATTCACCTGCGTGGGAAATTCCCAGAATTTCAAGCTCTTTTTCCGTCAGACCTATGCCTCTGAGCATGAGGCGGTTGCCCTTGAGAGCTTCAATTGAGTTAATGCCCATGCCGCCCATCAGCTCTTTGATTTCTCTGTTCCAGGCGGTGAGGAGATTAACAAGCCTGCGGTATCCGATATCGGGATTAAGCCTGCGGACAAGCTCCGGCTTCTGCGTTGCAATGCCCCAGTTGCAGTTGCCGCTCTGGCAGTTTCTGCAAAGGTGACAGCCCAAAGCTATCAATGCGCCCGTTGCAATATAAACCGCATCGGCACCGAGCGCAATAGCCTTAACAACATCTG
Source organism: Clostridiaceae bacterium (assembly GCA_016295895.1). GTDB lineage: Bacteria > Bacillota > Clostridia > Oscillospirales > Acutalibacteraceae > CAG-177. The sequence continues at coordinate 6,019 of JAEDKI010000099.1, forward strand.
CGCTGTTTCTGATACTGCCGCCGACGACGAGCGAAACCGTGTTTCTTATGCCCTCGTCCCTGAGCCTTGAATCAACGCTCGCAAGCGCAAGCTCAATGGGAATTCCGACATTGTCTCTGATTCTTGTCGGAGCGGCGCCCGTGCCGCCTCTGAAGCCGTCGATTGCGATAATATCCGCACCGCTTCGTGCGATACCGCTTGCGATTGCCGCAATGTTATGAACCGCCGCAACCTTAACGATGACGGGCTTTTTATATTCGGTAGCTTCTTTAAGAGAAAAAACAAGCTGTCTGAGATCTTCGATTGAATAAATATCATGGTGCGGGGCGGGGGAGATAGCGTCCGAACCCTCGGGAATCATTCTTGTTTTTGCAATGTCGCCAACGATTTTTGTTCCCGGCAGGTGACCGCCGATACCGGGCTTTGCGCCCTGACCCATTTTGATTTCGATTGCAGCGCCTGCGTTGAGATAATCGTTATAAACGCCGAATCTGCCCGAAGCAACCTGAACTATCGTGTTTGCGCCGTATTTATAGAAGTCCTCGTGCAGACCGCCCTCACCGGTGTTGTAATATGTTCCGAGAGCCTGAGCGGCACGAGCCATGCTTTCGTGAGCATTGTAGCTTATCGAGCCGTAGGACATTGCGGAGAACATAATGGGCATTTCAAGCTCAAGCTGAGGAGGAAGATTGTCTTTCAGCGAGCCGTCGGGGTTGCGTTCAATCTTAGAGGGCTTTTTGCCGAGAAATGTGCGGGTCTCCATGGGCTCTCTCAGCGGGTCGATGGGAGGATTTGTGACCTGAGAAGCGTTGATGAGAATCTTATCCCAATAGACGGGATATTTTTCGGGGTTGCCCATTGATGAAAGCAGAACTCCGCCGCTGTTTGCCTGCATGTAGATTTCTTCAATCGCACGCTCGTTCCAGTTGTTGTTTTCTTTGAATGTGTGAGGCGTTCTGACTATTTTGAGCGCTCTTGTGGGGCAGAGAGAAACGCATCTGTGGCAGTTAACGCATTTTGATTCGTCGCTTTTCATGAAATTTGACTCGGCGTCGTAGCTGTGAACGCAGTTTGCACACTGTCTTTCGCATGCCCTGCATCTGATGCAGCGTGTGTTGTCTCTGACAACCTCATAATCGGGATAAATGAAATTAATCGGCATTGTTCTCACCGCCTTCCAATCTGACAATAACGGCTTCTCCGCCCTTGGGCGACCATATCTTTTCAATATCCGGCTCCATCATTCTGATGGCGCATTCTTCGCTTGCGATATAAACGGTCTTGTCCTTTTCGCCGACAACCATTGAACGCAGTTTAAGCCTGTCATTCAGAGCCATAAGTCCGCCGTTGAAGCCGAGCAGAATGGAGAACGGACCTGTTATCAGCAGACTGCTGAAGGTGTTGCGCAGATAAGTCAGGCGTTTGCGCTCTTCTTCGTCCTTGCCTTCGATGGTTGACCAGAACGGTGCGGC
>JAEDKI010000100.1 GCA_016295895.1 Clostridiaceae bacterium
GCTCCTGAACGGCGGATATATTCATCTGGGCAAATATGCGGCGGCACACGGTCACAGAGGAATATGCTCCGAAAGCGAGTGGAAGCCGATTGAGCGTGATATAAAGCTTGCTGCAGAGACCGGCTGCGCCTATCACGTCTGCCACATTTCAACCAAAGAGAGCGTTGAGCTTATCAGAAAAGCAAAGGCGGCGGGTGTTGATGTGACCTGCGAAACTGCCCCGCATTATCTTCTGCTCAGCGACAAGGATTTGCAGGAGGACGGCAGGTTCAAAATGAATCCTCCGCTCCGTGACGAGAGCGACAGAGAAGCCCTGATTGAGGGAATCTGCGACGGAACAATTGACATGATAGCGACTGACCACGCCCCTCATTCGGCGGAAGAAAAATCACGGGGTCTTGAAAAAAGCCTTATGGGAATTGTCGGAATCGAAACCGCTTTTCCGCTTCTTTACACTTATCTTGTTAAAAAGAATATTATCACTCTTGAAAAGCTTGTTGAGCTTATGAGCGTCAACCCGTCAGAGCGTTTCGGCATTGAGAGAAGCCCCGAAAGCTTCACGGTTTTTGACCTTGATAAAAAATATTCCGTTGACCCTGCCGATTTCATTTCGATGGGAAAAGCCACGCCGTTTGAGGGCTTTGAGGTTTTCGGAGAATGCAAAATGACGGTTTGCAACGGCTCAATCGCATGGAGAAAGGACTGATAGAATGTTCAGAGGAATATACAAAATCGTTTCCAATAAGCCGCTGACCAAGGATGTTTTTGAAATGATACTGTCGGGCGATACCTCTGCGATAACCGCCCCGGGTCAGTTCATAAATATTAAGCTTGACGGCTTTTATCTGCGCAGACCCATTTCAATCTGCGATTATGACAATAATACCGTTACAATATTATATAAGGTTGTCGGCGGAGGAACGGAAGCAATGTCACGCCTTGAAAGCGGTGCGGAGCTTGATATCCTCTGCGGTCTCGGCAACGGCTTTGATGTTTCAAAAAGCGGCGAAAAGCCCGTGTTGATCGGCGGCGGAGTCGGCGTTCCTCCGCTCTATAATCTCTGCAAAAAGCTGATTGAGAGCGGCAAAAAGGTGACGGTTATCCTCGGCTTCAACACCGCAAGCGAGATATTCTATAAAGAAAAATTCGAGTCTCTCGGAGCAGAGGTTTATGTTTCAACCGTTGACGGTTCAAGCGGTGTTAAGGGCTTTGTAACCGATGTTCTGAAAGACATTGAATATGATTACTTCTTCACCTGCGGCCCGATGCCGATGTTCAGAGCAATTGAAAAAATCGCTTCTTCAAGCGGTCAGTACAGCTTTGAGGAAAGAATGGGCTGCGGCTTCGGAGCGTGCATGGGCTGCTCATGCAAAACAAAATACGGCAACAAAAGAATTTGCAGGGACGGCCCCGTGCTTGAAAGGGAGGAAATCATATGGTGAACACAAAGGTTATGCTCTGCGGAATCGAGCTTGACAATCCCGTTATCCCCGCATCGGGAACTTTCGGCTTCGGCTATGAGTTTGCGGAGCTTTACGATATTAACTGCTTAGGTACATTTTCCTTTAAAGGAACAACAAAAGACCCCCGTTTCGGCAACCCGACTCCGAGAATTGCCGAATGTGAAAGCGGAATGATAAATTCGGTAGGACTTCAGAATCCGGGAGTTGAAGCGGTTATTGCCGAGGAATTGCCGAAGCTGAAAAAATGCTTTTCAAAGCCCGTTATGGCGAATGTCAGCGGTTTTTCTGTTGAGGATTATGCCTACACCTGCGAAAAGCTTGACGGTCAGGAGCAGATAGGCTGGCTTGAGGTCAATGTCAGTTGCCCGAATGTTCACGGCGGCGGCATGAGCTTCGGAACTTCGCCCGAAGCGGCGGCTCAGGTCACTAAAGCGGTCAAGGCGGTAACGAAAAAGCCTGTCATCATAAAGCTTTCGCCGAATGTTACCGACATTGTGTCGATTGCAAAGGCTTGCGAGGACTCGGGAGCTGACGGAATCAGCCTTATAAATACGCTTCTCGGCATGAGAATAGACCTGAAAACCCGAAAGCCCGTTGTTGCCAACAAAATGGGCGGTTTCTCGGGTGCGGCGATAAAGCCCGTTGCCCTCAGAATGGTTTATCAGGTCAGCGAAGCGGTAAGAATTCCCGTTGTGGGAATGGGCGGCGTTTCAAACGCAGAGGATGTTATTGAAATGATTATGGCGGGCGCAACGGCGGTTGAAGTCGGAGCGGCGAATCTTGTTGACCCCTTTGCCTGCCGTGACATAGTTGAAAATCTCCCGAAGGTTATGGAAAAATACGGTATCAATAATTTAAATGAAATAAAAGGATGTGCGCACAATGGGTAAAGATGTAATCGTTGCCTGCGATTTCAGCAGTAAGCAGGCGGTAATGGAGTTTCTCGACAAATTCACGGAGGAAAAGCCTTATGTTAAAATCGGCATGGAGCTTTTTTATGCCGAAGGTCCGTCGATAGTCAGAGAAATAAAGGCGAGAGGTCACAAGATTTTTCTTGATCTGAAGCTTTGCGATATTCCCAACACGGTCAAGAAGGCAATGAGCGTTCTGAGCAGCCTTGATGTTGACATGACCAATCTCCACGCAAGCGGCACGATTGAAATGATGCAGGCGGCTCTTGAGGGCTTGACAAGGCCCGACGGCACACGCCCCCTGCTTATCGCCGTAACTCAGCTCACCTCAACGAGCGAGGAGAGAATGAGAGAACAGCTTCTGATTGACAGGCCTCTCGATGAGGTTGTTATGCATTATGCCGAAAACGCAAGAAAAGCGGGACTTGACGGCGTTGTCTGCTCTCCGCTTGAAAGCGGCAAGGTTCACGGCAGATGCTCTGACGGTTTCCTGACCGTAACTCCCGGCGTTCGCTTTGCTGACGGCGATGTCGGCGATCAGGTCAGAGTAACCACTCCTGCAAAGGCAAAGGAGCTTGGCTCGGATTATATCGTTGTCGGCAGACCGATAACCGCCGCTGATGACCCCGTTGCGGCTTACAGAAGATGCGTCAGCGAATTTGTCGGCTGATATTAATATAATATAATTTATTACAGGAGGATATATGAAATGGAAAAGTTAATTGCAAAGGATTTGCTTTCAATCGGAGCGGTATTTCTTCGCCCCGAACAGCCCTTCACATGGGCAAGCGGAATCAAAAGCCCGATTTACTGCGATAACAGACTGACTCTGACCGCTCCTTCGGTTCGCACCGATGTTGAAAATGCACTTGCCGAAACGGTCAGAAAGTATTATCCCGAAGCAGAGGTGCTTATGGGCACTTCAACCGCAGGCATCGCTCATGCGGCGATAACCGCTCATATCCTCAACATGCCCATGGGTTATGTCCGCTCGGGCGCAAAGGATCACGGAAGAAACAATCAGATTGAGGGCAAGCTTGAGGCAGGCCAGAAGGTTGTAGTTATTGAAGATCTTATTTCAACCGGCGGCAGTGTTATTGAAGTTGTCAACGCTCTGCGTGATGCGGGTGCAGAGGTTCTCGGCATTGCAAGCATTTTCACCTACGGAATGCAGAAAGGCCTCGACCGCCTTGCCGAGGCAGGCGTTAAGAATGTCAGCCTCACAAATCTCGATGTAATCGCTGAGGTTGCGGCAGAAACGGGATATATCAAGCCCGAGGATGTTGACCGTCTTATCGCTTTCAGAAACAATCCCTCCGATGAAAGCTGGATAGGGGGAGCAAAATGAGAAGTCTGATTGACATTCTTTCGCTCTCAACCGAAGAAATAGACGAGCTTATCGAAAAAGCCGAAGACATTATTGCCAATCCCGAAAAATACAGAGAAAAGTGCAGGTATAAAAAGCTTGCAACCCTTTTCTTTGAGCCGTCAACAAGAACAAGGCTCAGCTTTGAAGCCGCCATGTATGAGCTTGGCGGTCAGGTTCTCGGATTTTCGCAGGCTGATTCATCTTCTGCGGCAAAGGGCGAGAGCGTTGCCGACACGGCAAGAACAGTCAGCTGTTACGCCGATATTATCGCAATGCGTCACCCCAAGGAGGGCGCTCCGCTTGTTGCGTCGATGGCGGCGAGCGTTCCGATTATCAACGCAGGTGACGGCGGCCACAATCACCCGACCCAGACCCTCACCGACCTTTTAACGATAAAGAGAGAAAAGGGCAGGCTGAATAATCTCACCGTCGGTTTCTGCGGAGACCTGAAATTCGGCAGAACGGTTCATTCGCTGATTGAAGCCCTGACGAGATACACGGGGATTGAATTTGTTCTGATTTCTCCCGAAGAACTGATGCTTCCGGGCTATCTCAAAAAAGGTATTCTTTCTCAGGACGGAATAAAATACACCGAAACGACCGACCTTGAATCAGTCATGCCGAAGCTTGATATTCTTTATATGACCCGTGTTCAGCGTGAACGCTTTTTCAATGAGGAGGATTATTTAAGGCTTAAAGACAGCTACATCCTTACTCCCGAAAAGCTTGTTAACGCCAAAAAAGACCTTGCGATTCTGCATCCTCTGCCGAGAGTTAACGAGATTCACACCTCGGTTGACTCCGACCCGAGAGCCTGCTATTTCAGGCAGGTGCTCAACGGCAAGTATATCCGCATGGCGCTTATCCTCAAACTGCTGGAGGTGGACTGAAGTGAATATTGATTCAATTAAAAACGGAATTGTTATCGACCACATTGCGGCGGGCAAGAGCATGGAGATTTATTATCAGCTTGAGCTTGACAAGCTTGACTGCACCGTTGCGATAATCAAGAATGTTCACAGCAAGAAAATGGGCTTGAAGGATATCATTAAAATCGATTCCGAAATGGAGGTTGACCTTGACGCACTCGGATATATTGATTCCGAAGCGACGGTCAACATCATCAAGGACGGCGTTCGTTGCGAAAAGAAAAAGCTCACTCTGCCCATGCAGATAAAGGATGTTCTTCATTGCAAAAATCCCCGCTGTATTACGACCACCGAGCAGGATCTTCCCCATATTTTCAAGCTGACAGATCCGGCAACAAAGACCTACAGATGTATATACTGCGAGTCAAAGGCTAAATGATTCTGCATTTTAATCCCGGATTCAGGGCTGATTCAGCGAAGCCCGCATCCGGGATTATTATTTTTCGGTTCGGAATAAAAGCACATCTGAATGCCAAAAAGTGTGGAAAAAACATGGGCAAAATAACCAAAATTCACAAAATATATCAAAATCTATTGACTTTTTCGACAGATAATATAAAATGAAAGTGACAGAGTATTTTCGTTTTTCCTGCTTTCATTCAAAGGAGTGATAAACATGTTCGGAAAAATCAAAATGAAGATAAAAGGATATTTCAGAGAGGAGTCGGGTCAGGCGATGGTTTTTGCGTCGCTTTTGATGACCGTTTTGCTCGGGTTTGCGGCGCTTGCAATCGATCTTGGCTACGGTTATCATCAGAAAAGCGATCTTCAGACTGCCGCCGACGCCGCCGCTCTTGCAACTGCGTCACAGATGCCCGGCAACACCAATGCAAGGCTCAGGTCAATCGGAAAAGAATATGCAACCAAAAATCTTGACGACACCGATGATACGACCATAACCGTTAACCTTGACCGAAGTGCCGGAAAGGTTGAGATTGTTATCAGACAGCGTGCCAAGAATTTCTTTTCCGGCATATTCAGCAAGGATAAGAGATATGTAACTGCAAGTGCAACAAGCAAGTCTGTTGCTCAATGGGACGGCGAAGTTCTGCCCTTCCTCAACCTTGCCGGCGGCTATGAACCGGGAACAACATTTAATGTTTGGGATAAAGTTTCTTCAGGCGATTTCGGAAGTATAAGCAATTATGAAATCATGAATTCCAGAGATCCGTTTAAAATATTTTTCAAGGTTGACTACATGAACGGCGTTGAGCTGAAAAAAGGTAAGGTTGCAACAATCAAGCAGGAAATCGGCTGGATTTTCAATCAGAACCGAAACCATGTTTATATTCTCTGTGTTAGACAGGATGTTTGTGACAGCGGCAAGGTTCTGCTGACAAACGGAACATACAGAAATTTGGCAAAGACAAAAAATAAAGATGTGGTTGATCCGTCACAGATTGTGCTTGTCGAGTGTAAATTCGTTGCATACAGTGAAAAATCAAAGTCGCTTACGCTTTATTCCGAAGCGGTATATGATATTAACAGCAACGAATTTCCACCGGATTATGATTGCCCGGGTGTCTCCGGTGCAAAGCTCATAAAATGACCGCATATATTAATAATGTATATCACATTCAGGCTGTGTTCTCTGTTGAACACAGCCTTTTTTGTAGATTTTTTTATAATATTCAGCAATTTTCAGCAAATTTTTACAGTTTTGTTTATTTTTGGTGTTTTATACAAAACCAATCATCCGGGTTTGTGAAAAAAAACGAAAAAACCGTCTGTGAACAAAGCTTTAATGCGGAATTTGAACTATGAACGCCAATCTTTATTCTGAATTCGAAAGAATGTTGATAAAATATTGTAATTCTTAATAAAAAAGTTCAGATAATCTGTAAAAAACTATTGACATTGCTGAATGATGGTGATATATTACAATTGAGAAATGGAAAAACACCATCGATTAGTTTTAAGCAAAGGTTGTGAGGCTCTTGATTGAGATTTTGATCTCAGCGGTTTCAGGCTTGGCAGCCGGGTTGCTTTTCCAGAGAATAACGGTTCTTCAGCTAAAGAAAAGAACCGACGACAGTTCAAAAATCAAGGCGGTCAATAAGCCGTCGGTCATCATTCCCTGGATGCTCATTTCAGCCGCTCTGTTCGCTCTGCTTACATGGAAGCTTAAAGAACAGTGCATCGTCCTGGTTGAGTACTTAATTATCGCATCAACCGCAATCAATATTTTCGCTGTTGATGCATTGATAAGAAAAGTCCCGAACAGCTCATTGCTGATATTGCTCGTGACAAGAGCAATCGGAATTGTTCTTGAAATTGTGTTCAAGGTCGGAACGATAAAAAGCGTTGTCATTCCCTCATTTGTCGGTTTGTTCATTGCTTTTCTGGTTTTCAGCCTTCCTTCATATTTCGGAATCCGAATCGGCGCAGGGGATGTCAAATATTCAGGAGTCATCGGCTTCTGCCTCGGTTTTATCGGCTTTCTTGAAGCCGCTGTTATAATGGGTATTGTCAATCTCGGCTATTGGGCTTATCTGAAGATAACCCATAAGGGCAACGGAAAAACCCTTGCACCCATGGGTCCGTGCCTTTCAACGGGTGTTATAATAACTCTTTTGATTCCGCTGACAGAGTATATCGGAAATTTCGGCATTTTTTAAGTGAATTTATCCGGAAAAACAGACCGGGTGAAAATAAAATCGCACAAGCGATGGAGGTAATATTATGTTAATGAATTGGCTTAAAGACGAAGACGGCCAGGGCATGGTAGAATATG
>JAEDKI010000101.1 GCA_016295895.1 Clostridiaceae bacterium
CCTGGCCTTAATTTGCGAAAAACGGGCGATCACACGGGGTCGCCCCTACCGTGTTTCCATTGATTTCTGATGTTTTTCGGAACGCTGAGGACAGCGTTCCCTACGAGACAATTGTGTTGATATCGGGCGTTTTCAAGCGGGAGAACGCAGTTCTCCCCTACCGTGTTGCCTTATTAATCCGAAAAGCCGAGTTTGATAACCTGACCGGGATAAATCAAATCGGGGTTTCGGATTTTGTTTATACCTGCAAGCCTTTTGACCGAGGTTGAAAACTTATTTGCGATATCCCAGAGGGTGTCTCCCCTCCTGACGGTGTAATAATCCTCTCTTTCCGCTCCGCTTTTGACATTGTCGCAGACATAAAGCTTCTGACCGACATAAATCAAATCGGGGTTCACGATGCCGTTCAGCTTAACGATTGAATTGACGGTTGTGCCGTATCTTCGGGAAATACCCCAAAGAGTGTCGCCGCTCCTGACCGTTACCCTTATCAGTTTGCATCCGACAGTCGGCTGTTTTGCGGGCGTTCCCGATATCGCCGATGAATCCGAAACAAGGATTCCGTCGGTGAAGCGGTCAAGATCCGTGCTTCCCGTTGAAATTCCGCTGACCGTTCCCCCGTCGGTGTATTGCCAGCCGACCCAGCCGCTCCAACGGTCGGTATATGACGGGTAGGCAACATCCCATTGAGCAATCCAAAGCGGATAATTTTCGGTTATTTCAGGCTCCCACAGCGTTTTTGCGTCATAATCATCGGTGTAAACAACAGCTTCCTTTCCGCCGTAGCTGACAAGCTCATCGAGAAAGGCTTTTCCGATGGCGTTAATCTGATTTGAAGATAAATCGTCAAAATATTCAAAATCCATTGCAGGGCGCATTTCAAAGCTTTTGCCTTTTATTACATCAACGAAAAATCTTGCCTGTTCCCTTGCCTGAGCCGTATTTTCGGCGGTCACATAATGATAAAAGCCGACAATCAGCCCCGCCGCTTTCGCTCCCGCATAGTTTTCTTCAAATCGGGCGTCGATATAGTCGTTTCCGAGGCTTGAACGAATATAAACGGCGGTTTTTCCGTCGGAACGAACCCTGTTCCAATCAATTTTTCCCTGAAATTCGCTCACATCAAGCCCCTCGTGGGTCACTTTTCCTATAGGCTGAAGATATTCGGGCATAAAAAATCACACTCCTTTTTACCATTATATTCACGGTAAGCCGGAGTGTGTTTTTTTAATTAATCTTCAACGATTCCTTCAAGGAAATCGGTTTCTTTGACATAACCGTCACGGTTAATGCGGAAGGTCTTGACCTCAAGCCTGTTGAAATCGGCATAGAAGCCTGCATCAATAAGATCGCAGACAATTGCCGCCTTAACGGGCTTGCCCTCTGTCTCGCAAAGGCGCATTACAACATCTCCCGAGCCGTCCTCGCAATATTTGAAAGCGTCAAGGCGGATATTGGGTTTATTGATGCCGATAAAGCTCTTTTTAAGCGGCAGACCGCCCTTGTGATAGCCTGCGGGAACGGTGACGGGTCTTGAATTGAACAGAGCGGAAATCTGCTGAACTCCGCTGTTCTCCGCTTCGCCCGAATGAGGATAAACGGCATATTCAAATCTGTGCAGACCCTCGTCGGTATAGCTGAAATCGGCGGCGGGTCGGTCGGAATAATGGTCGGCAAAAATGCAGTTTCTCAGCATGGTGAGCTTGAGAGTGTTGCCGGGGCAATCATAGCTGTATTTTGAATCGGTGATGAGCGAAACGCCCTTGCGGCTCTCCGCCGCTCCTGCGGTGATATCACCCCATGTGAGCGCAGGCTCTTCCTCACCGTTGCAGGGTCTCTTGATAAGACCTGCGGGTATCTCATAGGTTGAAATCGGATTTTCTCCCTCAACCGTAACGGGCATTTTGAGAATCGACAGCGGCTCCTGCCAAAGAATTCTGCACTTGACTCTGAGCGTCTTACCGCCCGAGGAAAGAATGAAATCCTGAGTAAGATATGAACCGCCGTAAATGTGCTTGACTCTGACAACGGCTCTGAGAGGGCCTTTTTCGATAAGCTCAATCGATTTAAGCTCCATTTTGGCAATCTCTTTGTCAAATTTAAATATGTTATGCGCCCATGTGTCAGGCTCGGAATTATCAATAACCGTCGGAACGCAGAACTCACCGCCGACAAACTCTGCGCCGTTTTCTTTGGTGACAAGGCTCTTTATGCCGCCCGTCTTTTCATCGAAAATGACTTTGAGATGCTCGTTCTCCATCGTGAAGCTATCTGCGGCAACGCCGCTCTCGCTCTTGCCCCAATCGGTGAACTCCGAATCATAGTGCCAGAGCCAATATGTTGCATAGCCGAGGGGCGGAACCTTCGCCATGAAAACGGTATCAAGATGAGAATCGTTTGAGCGTGAGGAACGGACATTCTGAAAGAGAACATCGTTCCAATCGCTGTCCTGAACCCTCTTTGACGGATGATAGGTTCTGACGGAAGTTTCAACTTCAAAAGAATTGGGGTTGAAAACAACAATGGGTCGGGGGAATTTAAGGTTGCGGCAATGATGGCGTGCGTTGCACGAAACCGTGTCGGAAACGCCGTCAAGCCATGTATTGATTGATTCGGCAATTTTCAGCATCGCTTTGTTTTCTTCCGAAGCGGCAATTTTCATCGAATAGCCGAGAGCGTCACGCACATCGTCATAAGCTTCTCTGATTGAACAGCCGCAGAGAATATCGTGGAACTGATTGAAGCATACCTCTTTCCACGCCTTGCCGAAATCCTCGGTTGCCTTGGGAAGATTTGAAAGCTTCGATGCAACCGTATTCCATTTCTCGGCGTTCTGAAGCCAATATTCTGCCTTTCTGTTGAGCTGTTTCATCATTGAGGTTGCCGAATAACAACCACTCGCATGGTGCTGAAGATCGTCTTTCCAGACGGGCAAATCCAGCTTGTCGGCGCATTGCTGAGCGAAGTATTCTTCGGGAGAAGAAAATTCAAGCTCTGCATAGCCCTCCTCCTTAAGCTGCATGAGATATTCGATATCGCCCTTTGTCGGGCCGCCGCCGTGGTTGCCCACGCCGAAAAGCATCATCATTCCGTGACCCGTATTTTCGGCTCTCTGCATATAGTCGGGGAGCTTTCTGTCGATATCCTCCTTGCCCGAAACGCCGTAGCTTTCGGGGATTCTGTAGGTCAGAACCCTTGAACCGTCGGGACTGTCCCACCAAAAAAGATTCTCGGGAATTTCGGGATTCTCGTGCATTCCCGGGCGCATCATAACATAACAGCGCATACCGCCCTTTGTTAAAAGCTGAGGGAGCATTCCGCTGTGACCGAATGAATCGACATTGTAGCCGATTTTGCATATATCGCCGAACTTTTCATAGTAATAAAGCTGGCTGTAGAGCGCCTGACGGGCAAAGCTCTCGCCGCTCGGCATATTGCAGTCGGGCTGAACCCACCAGCCGTTGACGGGAACCCATCTGCCACGCTTGACAAGCTTTCTGATTTCATCGAAAAGCTCGGGGTCAATTTCCTCAACCCAGCGATAATATGAAGCTGACGAGCAGGTGAAAACCAATTCGTCATATTCGTTGAGCCTGTCAACTGCGCTTCGGAAGGTCTGAAGCACCTCGCCGCAGCCCTCCTGCCAACGCCACAGCCAAATGGGGTCAAGGTGAGCGTTTCCGATAAGATGTATTTTTTTATTCATATTGTTCTCCCTTATTCAAAGAAACCGTAATATCTGCCTATCCAATAAGCAAATGTGTAAACATAACAGCTTTCAACGCACACGGAACCGCCTGAATCTTCATTGACAAAGCTGAGCGGATTTCTGTCATATTTGGAAATGAAGCGTTCATCGGGCGGAAGAAGCACGGAAATTTCTTTAATACCGGTTCTGAGAGTCTTGACGGGAGTATCGTGCCTGCCCGTGAGGCTGACTCCTGCCGCAAGACGGCTGACATTCATTCTGTAGAACCATTCCGCAAGGCGTTCCATGTCAATCTCCGCATCGGGGCATGAAAGGGCGAACGGCAGGTCATAGCCCGGGTTATGCTCTCTTTCAAGCGAGGTTCTCCACGATCTGAAGCCCTGTCTGTATTTTTCAAGCAGTTCTTCGTTCTTTTCAAGAGTGCACAGACCCCAGAACGAAGCGACGGCAAGCATATGGTCGCCGTACATTATATCCTCAACGTAATCAAAATTCATCGAAATGCTTGCCTGATAAAGGCGTTCAAAATGCTTCGGGCACAGGTCGGCGTAACCGAGGTCATTGACAAGATAGTCATAGCTCTCACGCCATCTGCCCTCCTCGCCCGTTATTTTCATTGTTACGAGGTGATACATGAGAAGCTCTGCGGAATTGAGGCAGGCGTCAACCCAGCCGAAATCCGTTTCAAAATAATCCTTGCTCCACTTCGCCCACGAGGTCGGCTTGTTGCCGTAATCGTGAAGCTCATAGCCGTTATCAATGATATGACCCATAAGACCTTTGACCGACTGTTTGATTATTCCGTCAAGCTCGGGGTCATCACAGCCGAGAAATTCATGGGCAAAATACATCTGAAGAAAATGCAGAGTTATCTCGTCGCTGCTTGTGTCGGCTTTATAAACAATGCCGTCAATCGAATAGCCTTCGTCTGTGTAAAGCTTTGCAAGACGGGCGGGAATTTCGGCAGAAGCGTCAACTTCAACGCCTACGCAACCCCTCTTTTTGGCTTCGGTTGTTTCAAGGCAGACCGCCTTGCCGCCGCTTATGCGGAAAAAGATTCCGTCATCGGGAACGGGTTCATCGGGGCAGAGATAAGTTCTTGCAACAAAGCCGTTGCCCCTTGAATGGATATGCAGGAGCAAAAGGCAGGCTTCAACCGCTCTTGTTGCAACCTTTTTAGCTTCAATCGTTTCGGGATGCTCCGCTCCCTTTTCTCTTTTGAAAACGGCATATCTGAATATTTCTCCGATGGCAAATCCCGCCGTGAAACAGCCGTCGTTATCGGAATGGCCGTGAGAATAGCGGGATTCGAGATTTCTCGGCCTTGCAAGGTCTCTCTGGCTGACCATTCCCCTGCGGTCAACATATTTCAGCGTTTCGCTGAGCAGAAGCTCTGCCTTTTCCTGAGCGCCGAGCGGCTTCATTTCAATAAAAACCGCTCCCGTTCCGGTCAGAACCCAGACGCTCTCTCCCTGCGGCATTATTGCCTTAACGGTGTTATCGTGGAGATCTCTCGGAGCGCTGAAAAACATTATTATATCTTCTTCTCTTTCGGCGTTTTTGTCATATCTTGTCAGCCCGCTTGTTGAACCGAGCCACTCAACGTCTCCGATTTTAAGACTGCATGTGTATTCGCTCTTCTTTGAAGGCAGAGGGTAAGGGAAGCCCTCAAGATCGGGTTTATCGTTTGAATAAGTCATTAACTGCGCCGGAATGCGTTCGTCTCCGAGCGGATAAAAGCTGCAAAACCTGCACAGATGAGATTTAAGCTTATAGGTCTGAGCCATATTGACCTCCTTTTGAAATTAAAGATAAAAGCAGATATATATAATATAGCAGAACGGCATATCAGTTGCAATATAAAAAGTGTTTTTTTACGGAATTTTTCTGTGGATTTTGATATTTACAATTGATTTCACAAATGATATAATAAATGAAAATTTGTATTTATCAGGTGCTTTATGCTGAAATTCAAAGAAATTGACTATGAAGATATCGAAATACTCAAAGCCTATTTTTCCGCTTATCCCTCCCGCCAATGCGACAGGGCGTTCGGCTCAACTTTCATGTGGCGGAAATATTTTGACAACCGCTATGCAGTTGTTGACGGAACGCTGATTATCTCGGCAAAATTCAACGGTCAGATTTGCTTTGCGAATCCTTCAGGCAGAAATCCTGACGCCGCATTCAAAGCAATTGAAGAATACTGCGGTGCTCACGGCATACCGATGGTTCTCTGCTCAATCAATAAAAACGAACTGCCGAAAATCCTTGAGAGATATCCCGGAAGCGTTGCCGAAGCCGACCGTGACTGGTTTGACTATCTTTATGAAAAGGACGCAATTCTGAACCTTTCGGGTCGCAAATACAGCACTCCGAGAAACCACATCAACAAATTCAAAAAGCTTTATAATTGGAGCTTTGCTCCCATAACCGATGCCGACATTCCCGAGCTTATCGAATTCACCGATGGCTTCACCTTTCACGCCGAAAAGGACGAAAGCGCCACCGTTGAACTCGGGATATGCCGTGAGGTTCTGCAAAACTACAAGGCTTTCGGTCTGCCCGGAGGAATTCTGAGAGTTGACGGCAAAATAATCGGCTATTCTGTCGGAGAAATTCTCGGCGACACGCTCTTTTGCCACATCGAAAAGGCTGATTTTTCATATGCCGGAGCATATCAGATGCTCACAAATCAGTTTCTGAGGTTCTATGCCTCGGGTGACGAAATAAAATTTGTCAACCGTGAGGAAGACTGCGGCGACGAGGGGCTGAGAAAATCCAAGCTGTCATACAATCCCGTTGAACTCATCGAAAAGAACACCGTTACAATCAAACTGTAATTGAAAGAAGGGGCTTTTATGAAACTCGGAATCATAAACGGATGGAGCGAGGGCTGCATTAAATATGTTCACGACAAAGGGCTTGAAGCCGTTGAATTCTGCGTTAACAGCAATTATGATTCATACGAATTTCTTGCAGAGGCTCGGGAAATAAAGCAAAGATGCGAAAAATACGGCGTTTCCGTCGGTTCAATGGGTCGCTGGGGAATGAAGCGCTTCGACGAAAACGGAGCAATAATTCCGCAGGCTCTCGAGCATGACAAGAATTTAATCACCGCCGCTTCGATAATCGGATGCCCCGTTTTTAACTGCGGTATCAATTACATAGAAAGCCAAAGCTTTCACCAAAACTGCGAAAATGCAATTGAATATTTCGGAATTCTTCTTGATTTTTCAAAAGACAAGGGCGTTAAAATTGCCGCCTATAACTGCGATTGGGAAAACTTCGTTGTTGAGCCGAAAGCATGGCTGCCGATTCTGACGGCTCTGCCGGAGCTCGGAATAAAATATGATGTTTCGCATTGCATGAGAAGAGGCGGAAACTATCTTGCGGAGCTGAGAGATTGGGGAGACAGAGTTTATCATTTTCATCTCAAAGGCTCTGTTTATATCGACGGAGAGCATTATGACGACGCTCCCGCAGGGCTTGACATGACCGATTGGCACACCGTTATGGATATTCTTTACACAGTGGACTATGACGGTATGCTTTCGATTGAGCCGCATTCGGGTTATTGGAAAGGCAAAAAGGGTCAGTGGGGAATCGATTACACGATTAATTATTTCCGACCGCTCATCATGCCCGAAAACTACGAAT
>JAEDKI010000102.1 GCA_016295895.1 Clostridiaceae bacterium
CGCAGCTCGGCGCTGACCGTGCCGTAAAGAGGCATAACGACTCTGCACGCAACCTTTCTCCTTCTGAGCGCCTGAGGCAGAGAGCCTGCAACATCCGCAAGTCCGCCGCTTGCCGCAAACGGGAGCGCTTCGCTCGACGCATAAAGAACTTTCATTTTTATCATCCTTTCTGTCAGCCGAAAATAACGGTTGTATAATATTTGCCTTCGTATTTTACTACTCCGACGCCGATTTTTGTTGTTTCTTCGCTCATTATCCTGTCTTTGTTAGCCGCCGCAACGGTCTGATAGACAGGGTTGCCGCCGTAAGGCGTTGTCAGCGTATATGCACCCTGCACCGACGGTTCACCGAACACATCGGGATTCGCCATTGCTGCGCTGTTGCCTCTTGCGGCGGATTTAAGGTCGGTTGAATGCTCAAGCGGAGCAAGACCCGCCTTTTTTCTGTCTGCATTTATCTGGTCAACAATGTTCTGAGCGAGGGTGTCGTCTCTGGTCAGATCCGTCTGAATATCAATGTTGAATTTTCCGGTTGTTCCCTCCTCGGTGGTCGCCCAGATGTTTTTCTCCGTTGTCGGCGGAGCATCAAGGGTGACAACCTCGGTCAGCGGATTGCCGTTTTCGTCCTTCTGAGGCTTTCCGAAACGGTTTGTCACAACAACGCTTGAGGTTCTCGGAACAAATTCGGTTGTCGGCTCGGTGGTGGTCGTGCTGTCCTCTCTGATTGTGTAGGAAACAACCTCGGTCACCGGATTGCCGTTATCGTCGAACAGAGGAATACCGTTTTCATCGGTCATGTGAACGAAGCTCGTCTGTTCGATATATTTGACTGTGTCCTCGGGATTCGTCACTCTCTTGGTAGTGGGATAAACATGATGTGACGAAACCTTGGGGCGGGCATATTCGTGAACCATCGTCATATAAACGATGCTTCCGTCCTCCTGCGTCTGGCTGACAACTTCAACCGAAGTTTCGATTACCGTTTCAACCTCTTTTGTTGTTTCGGGAGCGGAACTGAAAACGCCCGTCTTGACCAGAATTGCAATAACTGCAAGCACAAGTGCCAAGGCAACGACTGCGCCCGTCAGAATATTTTTCTTTGACATGGGATATCACACTTTCTCAGATAACGATTCCTTTTCCTATATAAACAGGATAGTTAGAGGCGCCGCAAAGCTTTTTGCCGGGTTTAACAACCGCCGCCTTGTCGATAATCACGCATTCAAGGGATGAATTCTCGCCGATGAAAGTATCCTGCATAATAATGGAATCTTTGATTTTTGCGCCTTTTTCAACCGTTACCCCTCTGAAAAGAATTGAGTTTTCAACCTCGCCGTAAATACGGCAGCCGTCAGCAACAAGCGAATTTGAAACCTTTGCGCCTATGCCGTAAATTGCGGGAACCTGGTCTCTGACCTTTGTATAAACGGGGCTTTCGGAGGTGAAAAGCTGTTTTCTGTTTTCAAGCTTCAGCAATTCAAGGCTGATATCATAATAATTCTGAAGCGAACCGATAACCCTGACAAATCCTTTTTCCTCATAGCCGAAAACTCTCAGGTGCTTGACATTGTTGGCAAAAAGTGTTTCAAGCTCAACAATGTTTGCTCCGTGAGCCTCGTGAAGCAGTCTTTCAAGCAGAGTTCTTCTGATGAGCATTATTTTGAGCGAATAATTGACGCTGCTGCTGTAGCAGTCAACCGTGCTTGTGCCCGTAACTCTGCCGCTCTCGTCAATGATAAGCTCCGTTGCGTTCTTGATTGCAGGGGGAGTTCCCTTTGCATAAGCAACGGTTATGTCGGCATTATTTGCCTCGGTAGCTTTGATAAGAGCCTCATAATCCATGTTGCAGATGACATTGCAATCCGTCAGCAGAACATAGTCTTTTTTGGAATTGCTTATGTAGCTGATACAGCCGTAAAGAGCGTCAGCTCTGCCCTTTGCAATGCCAGTGTCGGGATTGTTGAAAGGCGGCAGAAGCGTCATGCCCTCTCTTTTTCTTGAAAGATCCCACGGTTTGCCCGTGCCGATATGATCCATAAGCGAGCGGTAATTGCTCTTGGTGATAACGCCGACCTGAGGGATACCTGCGTTAACCATGTTTGAAAGAGGAAAGTCTATCAGACGGTAGCGTGCCGCAAAAGGAATTGAACCCATCGTTCTCAATGCGGTAAGCTCGGGCAAAGCCTCGTCATAGGCGTTTGAAAATATAATTCCGAGAACATTTTTTGCTGCCATTATTCCGCACCTCCTACATCGCTGTCAACCATTGTGTCGGGCGCAACTCTTGCACCCTTGCCGATATGAACCCGATTGCCGACAACGGCAACGCCCCAGCCCTCGGCGTTCTTCATGTTTTCGGGGCTTTCGCCGACAACCGCTCCCTCGTCGATAACCGCATTTTCCGCAACTATCGAATACTGAACGACTGCGCCTTTTTTGATTACCGTGCCGGGCATGACTATCGAATACTTGACCTCTGCGCCCTCCTCAACGGTAACATTTGAGAACAGAACGGAGAAATCGATGCTTCCGTCAATCTCACAGCCCTCGGTTATCATTGAATTCTCAACCTGCGCATTATTGCCGATATAGTGAGGCGGAGCGGCGGGAGAGCGTGAATAGATTCTCCAGCTGTCGTCAGTCAGATCAAGGTCAACCTTGGGATTGAGCAGGTCAAGATTTGCATCCCAGAGGCTGTTGATTGTTCCGACATCCTTCCAATAGCCGTCAAACTGATAGGCAAACATTCTCTCGCCGTTTTCGTGCATGGCGGGAATCAGATCGTGGCCGAAATCGTTGCCCGAATTCTCGTTTGCCTCGTCCTCAATGAGATATTTTCTGAGCTTCTTCCAATTGAAAACATAAACGCCCATTGAAGCCTTGTTGCTTCTCGGATTCTTGGGTTTTTCTTCAAATTCCTTGATTGAGCCGTCGTCGTTGACAATCATAAGGCCGAAACGGCTCGCCTCCTCCCACGGAACCTCGAGCATTGCAATCGTGCAGTCTGCGTTATGCTCCTTATGGAAATCAATCATCTTGGAATAATCCATTTTATAAATATGGTCGCCCGAGAGAATGAGAACATATTCGGGGTCATATCTTTCGATGAAATTTATGTTCTGATAAATGGCGTTCGCCGTTCCTTTGTACCACTCGGTTCCCTTTATCTGCTGATAAGGAGAAAGAATATGTACTCCGCCGTTGGCTCTGTCAAGATCCCACGGCTGACCGTTGCCGATATAGTCGTTAAGCTCCAGCGGCTGATACTGAGTCAGAACTCCGACTGTATAAATGCCCGAGTTAACGCAGTTGGAAAGAGGAAAATCGATAATGCGGTATTTGCCGCCGTAGGGCACGGCAGGCTTTGCGATTTTTTTTGTCAGAATGCCGAGGCGGCTGCCCTGACCGCCGGCAAGAAGCATAGCTATGCATTCGGGTTTTACTGCCATGAAAAGTCCTCCTTTATATATTAAACGGTTTCTTTTTTCTTGCGGGATGTGTTCTTTATGAACATACAGCTGAGACCTTCAAGGTCAATCTCAATGCTGTAGTCAAATCCGTGCATCGGCTTTTTCTTTGCCCTGACAGAACCGACCGTGCTCTCTCCCCTGCCGCCGAATTCGGGGCTTGCCGAGCTGAAAACAACTCTGTAGGTTCCGGGGTCGGGAACTCCGATTCTGTATTTCTGCCTTGTCACCTTTGTGAAGTTGCAAACGGGAATTATTGCATTTCCGCTCTTGTCCCGTCTGATGAAAGCAACAACAGAGTTTGCGCTGTCATCGCTGACTATCCAGTTGAAGCCGTCCCAACTGTAATCGTCCTCCCACAGAGCGGGGGTTTTGAGATAAAACTCATTCAAAGCCTTGACATAATCCTTGAGCTGTCTGTGAGAATCGTAGCCGAGCAGCATCCAATCGAGCTGCTGCTTGAAGTTCCACTCCGAGAACTGACCGAATTCGCCGCCCATGAACAGCAGCTTCTTGCCGGGGTGAGACATCATGTAGCCGAGGAACGAACGCACTCCTGCGAATTTTTCTTCGTAATCGCCCGGCATTTTGTTTATCAGCGAGCATTTGCCGTGAACCACCTCGTCATGCGAAATCGGCAAAACGAAATTCTCGGAAAACGCATAGAAAAACGAGAATGTCAG
Source organism: Clostridiaceae bacterium (assembly GCA_016295895.1). Lineage (GTDB taxonomy): Bacteria > Bacillota > Clostridia > Oscillospirales > Acutalibacteraceae > CAG-177. The sequence goes on from JAEDKI010000102.1 coordinate 4,150, forward strand.
GCAGTCGTGATTATATTTTCTGAAAAGCCCGTCAAGTGAGAAATAACGCAGGCAATCGTTCATCCAGCCCATGTTCCACTTGAAATTGAAGCCGAGACCGCCCATATAGGTCGGCTTTGAAACCATCGGCCATGCGGTGCTTTCTTCGGCAATCATCATAACATCGCCATGCTCCCTGAAAATGCTTTCGTTGAGCTTTTTGAGGAATGCCACGGCTTCAAGGTTTTCGTTGCCGCCGTTGATGTTTGGAATCCACTGACCGTCGTCTCTGTCATAGTCGAGATAGAGCATCGAAGCAACTGCGTCAACCCTCAGACCGTCAATGTGGTATTTGTCAATCCAGAACATTGCGCTTGAAATCAGGAAGCTCTGCACCTCGGGTCTGCCGAAGTCAAATACTCTCGTTCCCCATTGATAATGCTCGCCCTTTTTGGGGTCGGCATATTCATAGCAGGCGCCGCCGTCAAATTCATAAAGTCCGAAAGCGTCTTTCGGGAAATGGGCGGGAACCCAGTCGAGGATAACGCCGATATCCATTGAATGAGCCTTGTCAACAAAATATGCAAAATCCTCGGGAGTGCCGTAGCGTGAGGTCGGGGCGAAATAGCCCGTCACCTGATAGCCCCATGAGCCGTCAAAAGGATGCTCCATGACGGGCATCAGCTCAATATGAGTGTATCCCATCTCCTTTGCATAAGGCACGAGCCTGTCCGCAAGCTCTCTGTAAGGCAGAGGGTTGCCGTCTTCATAGGTCTGCCACGAGCCGGCATGAACCTCATATATATTCACGGGTGAAGAATAGATATCTTTCTTTTTGCGCTTTCTCAGCCATGCGCCGTCGTTCCAATCGAAATCAAGGCTTTCATAATATTTTGAAGCAGTTCCGGGTCTTGTTTCGGCGTGGAAAGCATAGGGGTCGCTTTTGAAAAGCTGCCTGCCGTCGGCAGTATGAATCAAAAACTTGTAGCTGTCATACTGCCTGACTCCGTTGACGGTGCATTCCCAGACTCCGCCGCTGATTTTTTTCATCGGAGCTTTGCCCGGCTGCCAGCCGTTGAAATCGCCGACAACCTCGGCATTGCGGGCATTCGGAGCCCAAACTCTGAAGCAAACGCCGCCTACGCCGTCGGAATGAGCGCCGAGATACTCATAAGCCTTTGCGTTTGTTCCCTCATGGAAAAAATAAAGAGGAATATTACTGTCTTTCTTTTTCATAAACGCCCGTCCTCCGAAAATTAGTTATTTTTATTATAACAATCATCTTATATTATTTCAAGTATATAAAGCAATTTTAATGCCAAATTATCCGATGAAATCTTTGGCAATTTAACGATAATGGTTACAATTATGTCACCTTCATTGACAAAACCGCTCGGATTTGGTATTATTACGATGGTTTACTATTTAACGCAAAAGGAGAAATCCAGATGATTAGTTCCGATAATTTATGTATGAGCTGCATGCGTGAGATCGGCGAAAAAAAGCTCTGCCCCTACTGCGGCTACCATGCGGATTCAACTCAGATTCCGCCGTATCTGCCGGTCAGAACCGTTATCGCCAACCGTTACCTCGTGGGCAAAATGCTTGAATACAACGGCGAGGGCGCAACATATATCGGCTGGGATCTTTCCGAAAAAAAAGCTGTTAAAATCAGGGAGTTCATCCCCGATTCGTTCACTGCAAGGACAACCTCAAACCTCACCCTTCAGGTTATGAGAGGCAGCGAAAATATATTCAACGAGCTTCGCCAGAGCTTTGAGGAGCTTTGGACAAAGCTTGCAAGGCTCAAGGGGCTTTCGGCTCTCGTGAGCGTTACCGACGTTGTTTCGGATTACGGAACATCCTACGCCATCTACGACCATTTCGAGGGCATCTCGCTGCGTGATTTTCTTCTCAGAAGCAAAACGGGCTATATCCCGTGGGAAAAGGCACGGCAGCTACTCATGCCGATTCTTTCAACCCTCGGTACTCTGCATTCCTCGGGAATTATTCACAGAGGAATTTCTCCGACAACCCTCATAATCGACCATGAGGGCAAAATAAAAATCACGGGCTTCTGCATCGGTGCGGCAAGAACCGCAAGAAGCGACCTTAACAGCCAGCTATTTGACGGCTACGCCGCAATCGAGCAATACGGCTTCGATGGCAGTCAGGGCACATGGACCGATGTCTACGCTTTCGCCGCCGTGCTTTACCGCACTCTTATCGGCAGTGACCCGATTTCGGCAAAGGAGCGCATGACCAATGACCGGCTCATGGTTCCCGGCAAATTTGCCGAGGCTCTGCCTGCATATGTCATAAACGGCCTTATAAACGCTCTTCAGATTCTGCCCGAGGACAGAACGAGAACCGTTGAACAGCTTCGCTCCGAGCTTTCCGCTTCGCCTGCGGCAACCGCCGCCGCAAGCGGATATGCCCGACCCGCCGCTCAGACTCCGCCTCAGCGTCCTGCGCAGCAGAACGCCCGCCCCTCTCAGCCTCAGAAGCCGCAAAACGGCAAATCAAAGGGCGGCGCTTCGGTTATTATAACAACTGCCGTTATCAGCTTTGCAATCGGTCTTATTGTCTTTATCATTCTTTCATTTACCGTTCTTCGGGACAGGCTCACCTTCCTTGACTCTGCCGACACAACGGGAGGCAGTGCAATTTCTCAGACAGAGTCCGCCCCCGTTGATGTTCCCGATTTTCAGGGCAGAAGCTATATTGACATAACCTCAAACCCTGTTTTCAGCGATAATTTCACTTTTGAACCTAATTATGTCTATGATGACGAGGTTGATCCGGGTTACATTATCGACCAGAGCATAAAATCAGGCGAGAGGGTTGCAAAGAAAACAAAAATAATTCTCACCGTCAGCAAGGGAGTTGAAGAAATCGTTCTTCCCAATGTTGTCGGCTCAGATTATGAGGAAGCCGCCGCAAGGCTCACCGAGCTCGGCTTCGTTTGCGAAAAGGTTGAAACCTCCGACGGCTCATACAATGAAAACGAGGTTGTTTCAATTGCTCCCCTTGCGGAAAAATCCTACAGCAGAGGAACCAAAGTTTATCTCAGGGTTTATGTTCCGATGACCGAGGCTTCAACCGATGAATACGGCGAAACCTCGTATGATGACGGCGGATATTCCGACGAGGAATACACCCCCGATGACGGAGAA
>JAEDKI010000103.1 GCA_016295895.1 Clostridiaceae bacterium
GCTTCACGCCTCCTCCGCAACGGCGGTTATGACGGTCATATCGTCGAATTTTTCTCCGCATTTCCGGCGTGCAATGTCGAGAACGCTTTCCGAAAATTCCGACGCATGAGCCGAACCGCCGAATGCTTTTATTTCATCCTTTATCCAGCCGCTTCCGCCGCCGAGAACGCCGTCGCTGACCATAACGAGCGTGTCGCCGCCGTGGAGCTTCAGGCTGTATCGGCTGAAGCTGACTTTGCTGAGAATTCCGAGCGGAGTTGAAGATATTTCAACAGTTTTGACCTTGCCCGAAGCCGTGTAAAATGACGGAGCGGCACCCGCTTTGAGAATAACCGTACTGCCGTCAAAAAGGTCGATTTCGGCAACATCAAGGGTCGAGAGAGATTCGTCCTCGGATTTGACCGAAAGGGCGGAATTAGTAATGCTCAGGGCGGTGTCAAGGCTCAGACCCGCTCTTATAAGCCGTGAGAAAAGCTCAACCGTCATGGTTGAATCGATTGCCGCCCTGCCGCCCGTGCCCATGCCGTCGCTGAGAATGATATATGATTTTGATTCCGTCTGGAAGCATTCAAAATAATCGCCGCACAGCCGCTGGTTTCCGCAGCTTGCCGCCGCAGAGCCGAGCCTTATTTTAAAAAGCTCTTTTCTGAGGAACAAAAGCTCCTTGCCGTCTTTGTGTTCCCTGATTTTCGGCGGAAGAAGCTGAACCTCAAGCTCTGCGGAAACGGCGGCGGTCAGCTGAGAAAGGCTCGTTGACGGCGGAATATCCTCAACGATGCAGCTGAGTCTGAGCGCACCCGAAAGCGGCTGAACGCAGCTTACCGATAAAACATTAAAGCCTTGCTCCGAAAGCACCCTGAGGGCGCTTTTTTCTTTTCCGAAAAGCGTCTGCGCTCCGTTGCCGAGCTCCTCCGACAGCTCGCTGAGCAAAGAGGACATCCAATCGAACTGACCGCAGGCAAGCTCTCTGTTCCTTGCGGAATTTGCCTGCAGGGCATTCACGGCGCTTCTGCTCGCATAAACCCGATTGAAGCATTCCGCAATTTTCGGAACGCTCGGGCATTTTGAATTGAAATTGACCGAAAAATCCTCCGCCGTGATTCGTTCTCCGCCGCTCAGCTTTTCAAGAATATGTGAAAATTCGCCCTGTTCCGGGCAAAGTGAATCCTTTAAAGGACAGCCCGAGCAAATTCTTTCCCTGACCCTCATGCAGATTATCGTATCGTTTGCCGGAGAGAGCGCTTCAATGCCTTTTGAGACCGAGGCAACGCACTCTGAAACCGAGCCGATTGCCTTTGAGGCTTCAAGCAGGCGTGTGCCTGCGGAGCAGAATTCCGATTCGATTCTTTTCATTTTCGGATTCAGAATATTACTGCGTATAACTGCAAGATGTCTGCCCGGAATTGCCGCAAAAATGAAAGCCGCCGCCGCAGCCTCGGCGAAAACCGAGATTCCCTCTTTTGAGCCGTCAATCAGAGCCGCCGCTCCTGCGGTCAGTGAAAAAGCAAGCGCACAGGCTATCTGACCGAATTTTGAAAAAATCCCCGAAATCATGCCGCAAAGGCTGTAGCAGATGCTAAGCGCAACGCTTGTTCCCGAAACGGCAATGCTGCACCCGATTGCGATTCCCGCTATGCTTCCGCCCGAGCGGCTGAAAAGATAGGCGGCGGTTATAATGACAAAACAGCCGAAAAATCTTGCAGGTCTGAAGCCCATTATGCTAAGCTCCGACGCTCCGAGCAGGAGAGAACAAAGGCTCGCAATGATGCAGACAAGGCTGTGATTGTCGAGCAGATAAGGGTTTCGCCTTTTTTCAATGACTTCTGCCGTTCCCGAATAGAAGGTGACCGACGAAGCGCAAAGCAGGCTTGAACAGACCGCAAGAATGAAGCCGTTAAGAGTCGGAGTCTCCGAAAACATGACCGCAACCGAGCTTGCAAGGCAGAAAGCGAAAACGCAGACCGAAAGTATCATTCTGCGTTTTTTCTTTATGCCGAGGTGTTCGAGAATCAGCACGACCCCCGCCGTTCCCGCAAGCGGAATGACCGCATTTATCATGTCCGCTCCGCTCAGGCGCAGGATAGCTCCCGCAACTCCGCCCGCAGACACAAAAGCAAGCTCAGCCCCCGTGCAAGCCGCCGCAAGCCCGACGCAAAGCGGAGCTTTCAGCGACAGCAGACCCGCACCCGACAGAATGAAGCTTGCAACGAAATACAGCGCACAGGTTAAAATTTTAATTCCTCTATCCCAGATTATATCCGAAAAATCTTTGCTTTGAACCGTGCTTGAATGCTCCATGTTTTAAAAATCCTTTCATCTTATTGGCAGAAAATGGCAACCGATTATATTTTACACGGAATAATTGGAAAAAGATGTCAATTATTAGCCCCGATTTGCAAAAAAGTTGAATATTTTTTTGTAAATATTAAAAATATACTGTATGTTTTCTGCATTTTATGATATAATAAATCAAATATGCGGCGATGCCGTAACTTTAAACGGAAGAGAGCTTGATTTTATGGAAACACAGAACGAGCCCCGGCAGGGATTGATAATCGGCAGGAATGCCGTTGCCGAAGCACTCAAAAGCGGCAGAGCGATTGACAGTCTGCTTGTCGCAAAGGGCGAAATCGGCGGTTCGGTCGGCAAAATCATTGCTCAATGCCGTGAAAGAGGCATTGTCGTTAAGGAGACCGACAGCAGAAAGCTTGACAAGCTTTGTTCAGGGGAAAATCACCAGGGAGTTGCCGCATGGGCGGCGGTGCATGAATATTCCACGCTTGAGGATATTCTTGAAAAAGCAAAAGCCAAAAACGAAGCTCCCTTTGTGATAATCTGCGATGAAATTGAAGATCCGCACAATCTCGGCGCAATCATCAGAACCGCCGACGCCTGCGGAGCTCACGGAATCATAATCCCCAAAAGGCGTGGAGTTGCGCTGACCTATGCGGTCGGCAAAACCTCGGCGGGAGCGGTTGAATATGTTCCCGTTGCGAGGGTATCCAATCTGCCGTCAACGATTGATGAGCTGAAGAAAAAAGGCTTCTGGATTTACGGAGCTGATATGGACGGCAAACGCTGGGATGAGCAGGATTATTCGGGCTCGGTCGCTCTTGTCATCGGCTCTGAGGGCAGGGGAATCAGCCGTCTCGTGAAAGAAAAATGCGACTTTATAGTGTCGCTCCCGATGAAGGGCAGCGTTAATTCGCTCAATGCGTCGGTTGCGGCGGGAATTTTAATGTATGAAATTGCTAAACATAGGTAGGTGAATGCTTTGAACGAAAATATAAACAAAAATTCCGACAGAGAAATAGACGAAATTCTTGCAGAAGTTAAAAAATCAAAGCAGAATACTGAACATGAGGCTTCCGAGCCTTCAAAAACATGGTCGATTGACGATATCGACAGGCTGATTGCCGAGGAAAACGGCGAGGAATATGTTCCGAAATCAACAAAACCGCTGACTCCCGCAGAGGATTTTGAAAGAATACTCAGCCGTGAGTTTGACACGGGAATGTTCACGCTCAAGCCCATGGCAGAGCAGGCAGAGCCTGAGGAAGAAATGCAGGATATTTCTTCAACATCAGCCGACGCCGAGGTTGAGGGTCAGGAATCGTTCTTCGACCCGACGCAGGAGGATTTTGACGAGTCAATGTTCGAGCTTGAAACGGTCATTGTCCCCGAAGATATCCCCGAGCCTTCATCGCTGAGATTTGCATGGCAGGAGCCGGAAAAGCCTGCCGCTCCCAAGAAAGAGCCTGCAAAAATAAATAATTTCTTTGATGAAGAAGTTGCGGCGGCAGAGTTCTTTGCGAAAAAGCAGAGCGAAGCGCCGAAAGAGGAACATATCAAAGAAACCGATTACAGAACCCGCTTTTTTGAAACTCTGAAGCTTGAAAACACAGCCGAAATCGAGCCGATCAATGACGGCGGAATTGTTGAAACTCCGGGTATTGTTGTTAAAAAATCCGACTCCGACGGCGAAAACGGCCTTGAAGCCATGCCGAAAGTTATTGCGGCAGAGACCGCAAAAGAGCTGGAGCAGGAGAAAACCCGTATCATGGAGCCTGTCGGCGGTTCAGAAAAGAAATCATCTTCCGCAGGGGTTGATGTTGAGGGTCAGATCGTTCTCACGGGCTTTGAAGATGAGCCGGAGGAGGAAGTTCCCGACCGGGCTTCCGAAAACGATGTTGAGGAACAGCTTTGGGAGAAGCGCAAGCAGAAAGCAAAAAATTTCAAGCTTGTTGACGCTCTTGACCTTGACGAGGAATTCCGTGGCGATTTTGAAGCCCCTCCCGAGGACAGAGCAAAGCAGGAGAAAAAGACAAGGAAAAAAGAAAAACAGCATGAGCAGGAAATCGAGAACGAAAGACCGGTTGCGAATGAATATTCATCGCCTGCGGAGCGCTCCTCGGTTCATACCATGCTCGGCGAAAAAAGCAAAAAGGCGACCGTTGCGCTTGCTGCGGTCGGAATTGTAGAATTATTAATTATTGTTATTAACCTTATTCCCGTTCTTGCCGACAAGCTGTCGATTGAGACAACGGCGTTTGTTTCGGGCTCAACCGCAATGTGCGTTATCAATGCGGTTCTGCTCATTGCCGCCGCCGCAATCGATAATGTAAAATTCGTTGACGGAATTACGGGGCTTTTCAAGAACAGAATCAACGGCGGCACGGCTGTCAGCCTTTCGATAGTCGTTGCTCTTGCGCAGAACACTCTTGCGGCGGTAATCGGCGGAAACGGCAACGCAACGGCTGTTTTCTCTGCGGCGGCAGTAACGGGAGTTCTGATCGGTAAGGTTGCCGACAAGATTGATGCTCAGCGCATTCTCGGAAACTTCGAGGTCTGCGCTTATAAATACGAGCATAATATGTATGCGGTTCATCCGTTTGAAAACGAATCCGAGATTTTTGAGCTTGGCAGAGGCCTTATGATGGGCAACGCAGAGCTTGTTTATTCCTCAAAGCTTGCTTTCCCTTCGGATTTCATCAAAAATTCGGGTGCGGATCACGATAACCCCAAGCTTATCAGATCGCTCCTTATTGCGGCAGGTATTGCCTCCGCAATTGCCGCAGTTGCGGCGGGAATCATTGAAAAGAGCGTTATGTCTGCGCTTTCCGCCTTTGCAGGCACTTTCTGCGTCTGCTCGCCCGTGTTCTCCTCGTTTATCCCTGCCTTTGCCGTCAGAGCGGTCAACAAAGGTCTGAATATTGAGGGAACGATGATTGCAAGCCTTGACGCAGCCGAAAAGACAGCTTCGGCAAACGCCGTTGTTATGGATTCGGCGGATATTTTTGACCGTTCACGCTGCACAATGCACGGAATGAAGGATTTCAAAAATATCAGAATCGACGATGTTCTGCTTTATGCGGCGGCGCTCGTTATCAAATCGGGCGGTCCGCTCAGAGAGAGCTTTGAACAGGTCGTTGACGGCAGGCAGGATCTTCTGCCGCCCGTCAAAGAGCTTGTCTATGAGGATAAGCTCGGCATTGCGGCGAGAATCCACGGTCAGAAGGTGCTTCTGGGCAACCGCAACCTGCTTATTCATCATAATATTGAAGTTCCCGAAAAAACTCTTGAAGAAAGATATTCACACAGCGGCAGAAAGGTTATGTATCTTGCCGTTGCAGGCAAAATTGCCGCTCTTTTCGTTGTCAGCTATGCGGTTGACATGAATCTGATGCCCTATTTCAAAAAGCTTGAAAGCAGCGGAATTCAGATTCTCGTCCGCACGAACGATGTTAATGTTACCGAGGAGCTTATTTCAAAGAGCTTCGGCATGCCGCAGGAGAATTTCAAGGTTCTCTCCGCCGTTGCAGGCAAGCTGTTCAAGCGCAGGAGAGACGCAGTCTGCGACAGACTGCCCGCAAGGATTGTTCACGACGGAACGGCTTATTCAATGCTTAAAGCGGTTGCATATTCCTGCTTTATCAGCTCAAAAATGCGCCTTGGCGAGATAGTTCAGATAGTTCTGAGCGCACTCGGCTTCGTTCTCAGCCTTGCGCTTTACTGCACCTCGCTCGGAGCGGTGTTCAACGGACTGACCGCCGCCGCATTCCTCGGCCTCGGCCTTGCAGTTTCCGCAGGAGCGGTGTTCCTCAACAGGATTGGGTAAAATATCACGGATTTTTTAGTTTTCAAAATAGAAGAGAGGGAGAATTATGTCTGTTCCAAAATATAATGAGTTTTTTCCGTATGTTTTGAATTGTTTGTCCGATAATGAAAAACATACGGTTAAGGAAATAACGGAATATTGTGTTAATGAAACTAAATTAACCGAAGATGATAAAAAGGAAACCCTTTCAAGCGGTATTCCCGTTTACTCAAACCGTGTAGGCTGGTCTATAACATATTTGAAAAAAGCGGGGCTTATTGAAAAGGCTTCAAGATCAGTTTATCGAATCACTAAATCAGGCAAAAAGGCTGTTGAAGAAGGCGCTGAAAAAGTTGATTTGAATTACCTTCGTAATTTTCCTTCTTTCTTAAAATTTCAAAGCAGCAAACCAACCGAAGAAAATAAAAAAGCCGAACCTGCTGAAAAATCAGAAAGTCCGGAAGAGCAAATCGAATTCGCAATCAAAGAAATTCATGCATCCCTCCAAGATGATTTATTAAACGAAGTGCTAAAGATGTCACCTTTTGATTTTGAAATCTTGGTTGTAAAATTATTGCAAAAAATGGGATATGGAAGTCTTAAGAAAAGCGAAGAGGCGGTAACTAAAAAATCGGGAGATGAAGGTATTGACGGCATAGTATCTTCAGATAAATTTGGATTTGACTCTATATATATTCAGGCAAAAAAGTGGCAAACAACATCAAGTGTTGGCAGACCTGAAATCCAAAAATTTCTTGGTGCATTGGCAGGACAAGGAGCAACAAAAGGCATTTTCATAACAACGACACATTTTTCTAAAGAAGCAATTGAATTTGCAAATAAACAGCTTCATCAAAAAATAGTATTAGTTGATGGTGAGCAACTTTCAAAATTAATGATAGAATATGATGTCGGTGTTTCTATTGTTGAAACTTACTCGATAAAAAGAGTGGATTATGATTTTTTCAATAATGAAATATAAAAACACATAACATCTTTAATTTCACTCAAAAATCGGGATTTGACTCCCTCCGTCACGGCTTCGCCGTGCCACCTCCCTCAAGAGGGAGG
>JAEDKI010000104.1 GCA_016295895.1 Clostridiaceae bacterium
CGAAAAACGGGCGACCACACAGGGTCGCCCCTACCTTCATATGCCGCAGGCACACTTCATTTCTCTTGCGCCGTCCCCGGCGTTCCGTGGGTTTACAATCACAAAAATCCCCGTTCCGGACTTCAGACGAAGCCGAAACGGGGATTAATATTATCTGTTAAGCTTTCAGAGCGTTAATCAGTCAGCCTTGGGAGCGTAAAGATCCTTGAGGCGGAGAAGATGCTCATATCTCTCAACGGAGGTCTTCTCAGCGAGAGTGAAGAGTGACTCTGCTCTCTCGGGGAAGGAGCGTGTGAGCGATGAATAACGAGCTTCGCCCATGATGAAGTCTCTGTAGCTTGCGGTAGCGGGCTTGCTGTCGATTGTGAACGGATTCTTGCCCTCTGCCTTGAGTGCGGGATTGTAACGGAACATGTTCCAATAGCCGCAGTCAACAGCCTTCTTCATCTCAGCCTGGCAGTTAACCATGCCGCCCTTGATCGAGTGCATCTCGCAGGGTGCGTATGCGATAACGATTGAGGGTCCGGGATATGCCTCAGCCTCGGTGAGAGCCTTAATGGTCTGGTTCTGATCTGCGCCCATAGCGATCTGAGCAACATAAACATAACCGTAGCTCATTGCGATCTCTGCAAGGCTCTTCTTTGCAACTGCCTTACCTGCTGCTGCGAACTGAGCAACCTGACCGATGTTGGAAGCCTTGGAAGCCTGACCGCCGGTGTTTGAATAAACCTCGGTATCGAATACCATGATGTTAACATCCTCGCCGGAAGCAAGAACATGGTCAACGCCGCCGAAGCCGATATCATAAGCCCAGCCGTCGCCGCCGAAGATCCAGACGGACTTCTTGGCAAGGTACTCTTTGCTTGCAAGAATCTCTTTGCAGGTGTCGCAGTCAACGCCTTCAAGAGCTGCAACAAGAGCTTCTGTTGCTGCGGTGTTTGCTGCGCCGTCGTTTACTGTGTCAAGATATGCATTTGCGGCAGCCTTAACTTCTTCTGAAGCGCACTCTGCTGCTGCAACTTCCTTAACCTTTGCGATAAGGCTGTTGCGGATTGCATTCTGACCGAGGTACATGCCGAAGCCGTGCTCAGCGTTATCCTCAAACAGGGAGTTAGCCCAAGCGGGGCCGTGACCCTTCTTGTTAACGGTGTAGGGTGAGGTTGCTGCGGGGCCGCCCCAGATTGATGAACAGCCTGTAGCATTTGAAATATACATTCTGTCGCCGAAGAGCTGAGTGATAAGGCGTGCATATGAGGTCTCGGCGCAGCCTGCGCATGAGCCTGAGAACTCAAGAAGCGGAGTCTTATACTGGCTGCCGATAACGGTATTGTCGGCAAGGTCAGCCTTAACGGTTACGTTCTCAACCATGTAGTCGAATACGGGCTGCATTGCATCCTGGCTCTCTCTGGGAACCATGGTGAGCGACTTGGTCGGGCAAACGCCGACGCAAACGCCGCATCCCATACAGTCGAGGGGAGAAACAGCCATTGTGTATTTATAAGAATCCTTGCCCTTGCCCTTCTTGTCAACGATGATTGCGTTGGCAGGAGCGGCTGCTGCTTCTTCAGCAGTAAGAGCGTAAGGTCTGATTGTTGCGTGCGGGCAGACATAGGAGCACTTGTTGCACTGTGCGCAGGTTGCGCCGTTCCATGCGGGAACCATAACTGCAACGCCTCTCTTCTCGTAAGCGGAAGCGCCCTGCTCGAAAGTACCGTCAGCATGGTCAACAAATGCTGAAACGGGAAGTGAATCGCCGTTCATAAGTCCGACGGGCTTCATGATGCTGTCAACCATCTTGACAAGCTTTGCGGGGCCCTTCTCGGTTGCGGGAGCGGCAACATCCTGAGCGTTTGCCCAGTCAGCGGGAACATCAATCTTAACGAAAGCGGTTGCGCCTGCGTCGATTGCCTTTTCGTTCATCTCAACGATTTCTTTGCCCTTCTTCATGAACTTCTGGGCTTTCTCTTTCATGTAGCCGATAGCTTCATCGCCGGGAAGAACTTTTGAAAGAGCGAAGAATGCTGACTGAAGAACGGTGTTGGTTCTCTTGCCAAGACCGATTTCTGCAGCAATATCAATAGCATTAACGGTGTAAAGCTGAATGTTGTTGTTGGCGATGTAGCGCTTTGCCTCTGCAGGCATCTTTGCGCTCAGCTCGTCAGCATCCCACTGGCAGTTAACAAGGAATACGCCGCCGGGCTTAACATCGTTAACCATCTTGTAGCCTTTTTCAACATATGAGGGGTTGTGGCAGGCAACAAAGTCTGCCTTGTTGATATAGTAGGGGCTCTTGATGGGCTTGTCGCCGAAACGAAGGTGAGAAATGGTGATACCGCCGGTCTTCTTTGAGTCATACTGGAAATATGCCTGAACATATTTGTCGGTATGGTCGCCGATGATCTTGATTGAGTCTTTGTTTGCGCCAACTGTTCCGTCGCCGCCGAGACCCCAGAACTTGCACTCGATTGTGCCTTCTGCTGCGGTGTTGGGAGCTGCTTTCTCAGCAAGTGAAAGGTTGGTAACATCATCGTTGATGCCGATGGTGAACTGATGCTTGGGAGCATCCTTGGAAAGCTCCTCATAAACTGCAAATACGCTTGCGGGAGGAGTATCCTTTGAACCGAGGCCGTAACGGCCGCCGATTACGCTGATATCGGTTCTGCCGGTTGCCGAAAGAGCGGCAACAACATCAAGATAAAGGGGCTCGCCGAGTGAGCCGGGCTCCTTTGTTCTGTCAAGAACAGCAATCTTCTTGCAGGTTGCGGGGATTGCTTCGGCAAGCTTTTCAGCCGAGAACGGTCTGTAAAGACGAACCTTAACAAGGCCGACCTTCTCGCCCTTAGCGGTGAGATAGTCGATAACTTCCTCTGCAACGTCGCAGATTGAGCCCATGGCAACGATAACCTTTTCAGCATCGGGAGCGCCGTAGTAGTTGAAAAGCTTATAGTTAGTGCCGAGCTTTGCGTTGACCTTATCCATGTATTCTTCAACAACAGCGGGAAGAGCGTCATAATACTTGTTGCAAGCTTCACGGTGCTGGAAGAAGATGTCGCCGTTTTCGTGAGAACCGCGCATAACGGGTCTCTCGGGGTTGAGAGCTCTCTTGCGGAAAGCTTCAACAGCGTCCATGTCGCACATCTCTTTGAGATCCTCATAATCCCATGTCTCGATCTTCTGGATTTCGTGTGAAGTACGGAAACCGTCAAAGAAGTTGATGAAAGGAACTCTGCCCTTGATAGCTGCAAGGTGAGCAACTGCGCCGAGATCCATAACTTCCTGCGGATTTGTTTCGGCAAGCATTGCGAAGCCCGTCTGACGGCAGGCGTAAACATCTGAATGATCGCCGAAAATGTTAAGAGCGTGAGAAGCTACGCAGCGAGCCGATACATGGAAAACGCAGGGAAGAAGCTCGCCCGCAATTTTATACATATTGGGAATCATCAGAAGAAGTCCCTGAGAAGCTGTGTAGGTTGTGGTAAGAGCGCCTGCTGCAAGAGAGCCGTGAACGGTTCCCGCTGCGCCTGCCTCTGACTGCATTTCTGCAACCTTAACGGTTGTTCCGAAAATATTCTTCTGACCCTGTGCCGACCACTGGTCAACATAGTCTGCCATGGGGCTTGACGGGGTAATCGGATAAATACCGGCTACTTCCGTGAACGCATAGGACACATATGCCGCAGCGTTGTTGCCGTCCATGGTCTTCTTTTTTCTTGCCATAGTCTTTTTCCTCCTAAACTATTTTACCTTGTGCAGTGATTTGAAAGTAAAAAACACCAACCATTATACTAACACTTTTATTTCAATTTGTAAACCTTTAATTATTCCAAAATCCGCAATTTTTTTGAAATTTATTTGTATAAACCTGTTAATTTCGTATTTTTAATAATATCGTCTGATTGCCGACGATTTTACCGCCCATGGGTCAATCAATTCTTGACATTCACGATTTTAAATGATAATATTAGTTATAAATAACCTTAAAAAATGAAAAAGGGTGGTTCAATTGTCAGTTTCAGCAATTCAGGCATTTATGCTAAAGCTTTTCAGCATCATTTTCTCCGCATTGCTCTCGCTCGGTGCGATTTCGGTTCAGTCTCCCGCCGCCGACGCTCCCGTCAAGCCTCAGTCGGATGAGGTTGAAATGTCCTTTGTCGCTTGGGCAGACCCCCAGGTTTCAAATTATCTGTTTTCAAGATATGCAACCTTTGTTTCCGCTGCGGAAGATATTCAAAACGAAGAAAGCAGCTTTGACGCCCTTGTTATGGCGGGCGATATTGCCGAAAACGGTCTTGCCGAGGAATATAAGCTGATTTATGACGGCATCAGCGGTCTTGACTGCAAATATATCATGGCATCGGGCAACCATGACCTGAGAATGAGAGGATACAGCCAAAGCACGTCAAGATTTTTTGAGTTTGCCAACGCTCTCAACACCGACGATAATTATGATATTGACTCTCTCAGCTATTCAAAAGAGGTTAACGGCATTAAATTCATCGTTCTCGGCTCTGACAGAACGGAATTTGAGGAGGCATATCTCAGCGATGTTCAGCTTGCATGGCTCAAAGCCGAGCTTGAAGCTGAAAAAGACAGCGGCAAACCCGTATTTGTCATTAATCATCAATGCCTTAAAGATATGCACGGTCTGCCCGACACCTGGAACAGCCCGATTGACTCCGCAGGCAGCGTCGGCGACCAGAGCGACAAGTTGAAAGAAATCCTCAGCCCCTACGGCAATGCATTTTTCATCACGGGTCACCTTCACACGGGCATCGGCAAATATACATACGAAAGAATCGGCGAGGCTCATTCGATAAACCTGCCTTCTCTTTGCATCAATAACAAAGACGGCGATTATAACGAAGCGGGAATCGGCTTCTTCGTTGAGGTTTATGCCGACAGAGTCCTTTTCAGAGCAAGAAATTATGCAAAGGGCGAATGGCTCCCCGAATATGACATTAACATTCCTCTTGCATAATCTGTTTTTCCGAAATGCAAAAAATTATCGGATCGTTCCGTTATTTATAAAATGAAAGGAAAAAGAACAAATGAAAAAGAATCTTCTGAAAATCATCAGCATTATTCTCTGCATTTCTCTGCTCACGGGCGGCATGGCTCTCTGCGCTTCGGCTGAGGGCGAAGAATCCGCTTCGGGCACAGCTCCGTTCCGCATTTCCGTTACCGTTAACGGCGACACCGCAACATCAAGAGGTATCTGCTGGTACACGGCGGAAAACACCTCAAGCGTTGTTGAAATCAGCGTATCGCCATCAAGCTTTTCCGAGGAAACTTCAACTCCCGCAATTGAATACAGCGAGGTTACCGAGTGGGAAGGCAATTTCGTTCATAAGGCAGTAGTCAGCGGTCTCACTCCCGGCAATAGATATTCCTACCGTGTCGGCGACGGAACAACCTTCAGCGATTACGGAACATTTGTTACCGATGACGGCAACAGCAGCTTTGAATTTATCGCAATTGCCGATATTCAGGCAAGCAGCCTTGAAAACTTTGAAAAAGGCGCAAAAACCATTGATGCGGCTTTCCGCACCGTTCCCAATGCCGAATTTATGTTTAATCTCGGCGATTTCACAAACGACAGCACCAACGAAGAATGGAATTTATATGACAAGGCAATGTCAGAGATAAATCTCAGCACAACGCTTGCTCCCATCACGGGCAACCACGACGGCCTCGGCGTCTGGCATTGGTTTGACAATATGTTTAACCTTGACACGAGCGAAAGCGTTCAGACCCTTAACGGCGTTAATTATTCATTCGACTACGGCAACGCTCATTTTGCCGTTCTCAATACCAACGACCTGCTTTCAATTTCAATCGCTCAGCTCAAATGGCTTGAAAACGATATGAATTCAACCGATAAGGATTGGAAAATCGTCTGCATGCACAAATCGCCCTACACCCTCGGCAAAGACGGCAAATGGCCCGATGCTCTCTATCTTCAGAAGTCTCTGACCAAGGTTCTTGACAAGTGCGATGTTGACCTTGTTCTGAGCGGTCACGATCATCAGTATCTCCGCACCAAGGCTCTCAAGGGCAACAAAGTCAGCGAGGACGGCACGGTTTATGTTCTTGCAGGCACGGCAGGCACAAAGAGATATGAAGTCCGTTCATTCCTTGCAAATCATTTTCTGGACACCGACTTCATCGGCGCTCTGACCATTCAGAAGGATAATTACGGCAACTATTGGAACGGCGAAAATTGGGAGCAGACAAAGCAGACCAACATCGGCGGCTGCTTCAACGGCATTTCGATTGACGGCGGAAAGCTCACCTTTAAGTCATATATTTTAGCCGACAAGCCCGACGAGCAGGGCAACGAAATCATCACCTGCCACGATGAATTCGTTCTTGAAAAGGAAGTCGGTCAGAATAAAATCACCTACACGGGCGATAACACCACAAGCTCAGTTGAATATTATCTCGGCGTTGTTCCGAGCTTCATGGGTCTTGCAGGCTACGCTTTCGGCATCTGGCTCCCCAAATTCTTCATCATGCTCCCCGATATGCTGAATGTTGTTATTAATGACGGAACATTTTAATTTCTGAAATTTGCCATAAACAATTTGAGCACCGTTTGCAAAATCCGCAAACGGTGCTCGTTCTTTATTATTTTACCTTTTTCTTTACCGGAATCCATATTTCCGAATAGTAGTTTTCATCGCCCGTTCCGTCGGGATACTTTGACGGGTCATCATACATTTCAATGCAGTAGCCCGCCGCAAACTCATATTCTCTCAATGCAGGAAGCCATTCGGAAAAAATCTTCTCGTTGACATTCTGAAGTGCCTCGGGCATTGCTCCCTTGCAGGGGAAAACAGCCCATGTGAATGAGGGAATAACCTTTGTGACAAATCCCTCGGGAATTTCGGCAATCGGATTATAGATATCTGCAATCAGATATTCAAATTCCGTGCCTCCCATATTTTCGTCAATGTTTATGCCGAATGTGCCGCAAACATGCTTTCCGCCGCCGCTTGCAAAGTGATTTTTCCAGAATTCCGGAATTTTCTTTTTTGCTCCGTCATAGGAAAATTTTTCGGAAACTCCGAGAACCGTGAAACTGTCTTTTTTGGTAATTCTGTAATCCATAAAATATCCGCCCTCCAACGAAATTTT
>JAEDKI010000105.1 GCA_016295895.1 Clostridiaceae bacterium
ATTGAGAGCGCATATCTCGGCTATGCAAGCTTTATTCTCCGTCAGGTTCCCGATTGGGAGGAAAATGCGCTTGCAACCCACGGCTTTACAGATGCCCTGCAAGCTCCCGTCAACACCGATGGCGACAAGGCGGTTCTGACGGAAAGCTGTTATCCTTATCCGTTCCGTTATTGGAATGCGGGCACAAGCTGGATGCTTCACCCGCTTTATGAAACCCTGATGTGCTACGGGAATGTTAAAATTCCGCTGAACGGCGAATTTGATTTGAACAAGCTATGCTCGGTTCTTTCGTTAACGGAAAAAGACCTTGACGCCGAACAGATAAAAGCTATCGAAAATAAAGGATACCTTGACCTGAGAAGCGAGATTCTTCTGCCTTTGCTTACAAAATCGGCTAATTATTGGGCGCAGCTCATGACTCCTGAATACTACACCGATGCGAACGGCAAGCTTTGCTATGAAAAAGGCAAAACGGAGCTTAACGAGGGCGAGACATATTCAATTCTGCCCGGATATTCTCCCGAGAACAACCCGTCGAACTATCCGAGCCCCTCAACCGCAAACACGGCGATTGATATTTCCGCTTGCAGAAGCAACCTTGAAATGCTCATTAATATTTCCAAAAGCGTCGAACCGAACGCAGATGTGAGCAAATGGGAGGATTTGCTCGTCAAACTTCCGGAATATCGTTTTGATGAAACGGGAGCGCTTAAAGAATGGGCGACTTCAGATTTTGAAGAAAACAATCTCCACCGCCATCTGAGCCATCTTTATTGCGTCTGGCCTCTGTTTGAAACTCAGGATAACCCCGAGCTTGCAAACGCCTGCATAAAAGCGATCGAAAACAGAGCTAGCGAGAACGAAGCGAGCCATGCGCTGATCCACAGAGCACTTATTGCGGCAAGGCTTAAGGATTCCGAAAGCGTTACCGATGCGCTTGTGAACCTCATGAATCATTGGATTTATTATGATTCGCTGATGACAAATCACGATTATGACCGCAACAGCTGCTACTGCACCGATTTTGCAATTGGCTATCTCGGAATAATAAATGAAAGCCTGATTTATTCCAACACGGGAAAAATTGAAATTCTGCCCGCATTGCCTGAATCGGGCTTTGAGAGCGGCAGAATAACGGGAATCAAAGCAAGAACGAGAGCGACCGTTGATGAATTAAGCTGGAATGTTGAAAAAGGCACGGCAACCGTCACGGTAACTTCCGATATTGACCAGACCTTAACGCTTTCCTGCGGACTTTCGGATGAAACGAAAACCATCACGCTCTCGGCAGGCGAAAGCGCAACGGTTGAATTTGATATTTAAAAATATTCAGAGAATACAGAAGCCGTGCATGGCATAGCGCCGTGCACGGTTTTTGCGTTTTTTGTAAAGAATATTACCCGAATCAATGCAAATAATATTTTCAAAAGTATTTGTTTGAGGTGATGATATGCCTGTCAGGCAGGGGAGATACACTTTGGTTTTGCCGTCTGCGCCCGGAATTTCGGGTTATGCCGCCGTGGTTGGCAAAAAAGAGGGCGAGGGGCCGCTCGGATCGGGTTTTGACTATATATATGAGGACGGAACGGCAGGAGAAAAGACCTGGGAAAAGGCGGAAAGCGTCATGCACCGTGACGCAGTATCAAGGGCAATTTCAAAAGCCGGGATTTCACCGCAGGATGCCGATGTCATTTTTGCGGGGGATCTGCTCAACCAGTGCATCGGCTCAACCTTCGGCATAAGAGAGCTTGGAATCCCGTTTGCGGGAATGTACGGCGCTTGCTCAACCATGGCGCTGTCTCTTGCGGCAGCGGCGGCGTGCGTTGACAGCAGAATTGCCGAAACGGCTATTGCGTCAACCTCATCTCATTTCTGTTCTGCCGAAAAGCAGTTCAGAATGCCGCTTGAATACGGAGGTCAGCGAACCCCGACCTCACAATGGACGGCAACTGCAGCAAGCGCTGCAGTGGTGACCAAAAACGAGGCGAAAGCAAGAATTGAAAAAGTTATTATCGGCAGAATTCAGGATTACGGCATCAAGGACGCCAATAATATGGGCGCCGCAATGGCTCCTGCCGCATGCAGAACCATAGCTGATTTTCTCAGGGATACCAACACCTCCCCGAGCGACTATGACTTGATTCTGACGGGTGATCTCGGTACGGTCGGTACGGAGCTTTTGTGCGAGCTGATGATGAAGCAGGAAAACATTGATATTTCAAGCGTTCACAGCGATTGCGGGCTTATGATTTATGATGTTTCAAAGCAAAAAGAGGTCGGTGCGGGAGGCTCGGGCTGCGGTTGCAGCGGAGCGGTGCTCTGCTCGGAAATTCTGAAAAGGCTGGAGCTCGGGGAGCTTAAAAAGGTATTTTTTGTGGGAACGGGTGCGCTTATGTCAAGCGTTTCGTCGCTTCAGAGCGAAAGCATACCGTCGGTTGCCCACGGAGTTTTGCTGGCAGGCGGGTGATTGAAGGATGAATGAACTTGCAGGAGCAATCAGAGTTGCGTATACGGCGTTCAAGACGGTGCGGATTATCGATATTATAAAGAAAATCGTTATCGCCGCCGCTGTTGCAATCTGCGGAATTCTTGCGCTGAAATTCGGGAGAAACAGATAACCTGACGGAAAGGGAAAAGCCGGATGAAGAAAAACATTGAAGCCGTCATGCGAAATGCGGCAATAACCTTTAAAAGAAGCGCAGAGGCGGGCGGCTCTGCGGGATGGCTTTCGGATAATTATTATATTCTTGAAAGAACCGCAAAGCAGGCTGTGCAGGATTGCAGGCGGTTAAGAAACACTCCAAAAGGCTCGGACTTGCTGCCGGGTCTTTTTGCACGCTGTAAGGAAATGTGCGAAAACGGCAATTTGCCGAGTGAAGAAGAAATTGTGGATTATTTCGGCGCAGGCAGTCTCGGAGGAGCCGCTGTTGAGCTTCTTCCGCTTGCAGTAACCTGCGCTTTGGTTGATGAAGCGGCTTGTGCAGTCAGAGCGGATTCCGAAAAACAGCTCTCAAGGCTTGCCAACGCCGTTGTTTCTCTCAGAAAAATGGGCGAAACCGATTTTGATATTATTTCAGAAAAGCTTTATTCAGCCGAAAAAATTCTGCTTTCAGACCCGTCGGGGATTTATCCGTCAATGGACAGAGAAACAAAAAGCTTTTATCGCCGTTCGCTGTGTGAAACAGCGAGTCGGAGCGGAAAAAGCGAGGTTAAATACGCAAGCGAGGCATTGAAAAAGGCGCAAAAAAGCGGAAAGCATATCGGAATATTTATCATAAGCAGGGAAAAAAGCCGGAGGAACGGCATTTTGTATCTGATAATGGAAATTATCATGCCGCTTGCGGTCTCTGCGGCAGTCGGAATATTTTTCGGCGAACCGTCCGTCGGCATTTTGCTGTTTTTCCCGCTGTGGGAACTGCTTCGTTATCCGATTGAGAGAGAATCGCTGAAAAACGCTGTTCCGGAAAGATTTCCGAGGCTGTCTGCGGATGACGGGCGGGTTATGAATGCGGCAACTCTGATAACCGTTTCAACCCTACTGCCGTCTGCCGACAAGATTCCCGAGCTTGAAAAACGCCTTGAAAAGCTTTATCTGAGCAACTGCGTCGGCAATATCAGAATTTGTTGCCTTGCGGATTTCAAGGGAGCGGCTGTTCCCGCAAAGCCCGAGGATAAAATAACTGCCAAAGCGTTTTGCGAGGCAGCCGACAGGCTCAACCGAAAATACGGCGGCGGTTTCATCTTCGCCGTAAGACCGAGAGTATATTCCGAAACCCAAAAAGAATTTATCGGCAGGGAGAGAAAAAGGGGAGCGATAACCGAGCTTATCAGGGCTATAAAGGGGAATTCAGAGGGCTTTTCGCTTCTTCACGGTGACACGGCGAACCTGAAAGAGACAAAGTATCTGATCGCTCTTGATGCCGATACGGATCTTGTTTTTGACAGCGCAAGGGAGCTTGTCTCAATTGCGGAGCATCCGCTGAACGCCCCCGTAATCAAAAACGGCAGAGTGGTAAAAGGCTACGGAATTCTTGCTCCGAGAACCGAAAACAGAATTGATGACGGGGCAGGGCTTTTTTCTTCTGTTTTGGCGGGAGATCGGGGAATCACCGCCTATGATTCGCTTTCAAGCGAGAGATATCAGGATTTATTCGGAGAGGGAATATTCAGCGGCAAGGGTCTGATAAATGTTGATGCTTATTATGAACTGCTTGACAGCGGTTTGCCGAAAGAAACGATACTAAGCCACGACATCATTGAGAGCGGATATTTAAGAACGGGATTTGTTCCCGATGTTCAGATCACAGACGCATTTCCGCAGAGCGTCGGCTCTTATTTCGGCAGGCTTCACCGCTGGGTCAGGGGAGATTGGCAGAATATAAAATTTATTTTCGGGAAAAATCCTCTCAATTTTGTTTCAAGATATAAGCTTTTTGATAATCTCCGACGGAGCTTAACGCCTGCTTTCTGTCTTGCGGCTATTGCGGGTTCAATGGTGATTCAAGGATATGCGGGTATTGCCGAGGCTGTTGCGGCATTTGCCGCACTCGGAGCGAGAAACCTCTTTTCAGCCTTTGGGTCGCTGATTAACGGAGGATTTTCGGCTCTGTCAAGGCTCTTTTATTCAAAAACTCTGCCCGTTGCGCTCCGCTCATTTGCGGGAGCATATTTTTCGGTTGCATTTTCCGCAAGAGAAAGCCATATTTGCCTGAACGCCGCTTTCAAAGCGCTTTGGCGGCTGTTTGTCAGCAAAAGAAAGCTTCTTGAATGGAGCACGGCGGCTCAGAGTGAGCAGGATAAAAGCCTGCAAAGTCTGCTTATTTCCTGCCTGCCGTCGGTGATTGTTTCTTCGGTGATAATGCTTTTCGGAATGCCGATTCACAGGCTGATTGGTCTGATTATTCTGACCGATATTCCGATAACGCTGTTCAACTCGGTCAAGCGCAGAAAAAATACGGCAGGAATCAGCGAGCGAAACAGAGATACGGTTGTTTCATACGCTTCGGCGATATGGGGATTTTTTGATGAACGGTGCGGAAAAGAGAATAACTTTCTGCCGCCGGATAATATTCAGCTTTCACCCGTCAGAGCGGTGGCACGCAGAACATCTCCGACAAATATCGGCTTGATGCTTGTTTCGTTTCTTGCGGCGAGAGATTTCGGATTTATAACAACGGCGGAGCTTTATGTGAGGCTGAATCTCAGCATCTGCAGCGTTGAAAAGCTTGAAAAATACAAAGGAAATCTTTTGAATTGGTACAGCACCGAAACTCTTGAACCGCTGAACCCCCGTTTTGTATCAACCGTTGACAGCGGCAATTTTCTGTGCTGTCTGACGGCTCTGAAAGAGGGGCTGAGGGAGTATACCCACGAATGTGAAGCCCTTGAAACAATAATTGAGAGAGCGGAAAGAATAATCAACGAAACCGATTTGTCCGTGCTTTATAACGAGCGGCGCAGACTGTTTCACATCGGAGTTTTCCCTGACAGCGGAGAAAAAAGCAGCAGCTTTTATGACCTGTTTATGAGCGAAGCGAGAATGACGGCGTATTTTGCCGTTGCAAAGCGGCTTGTTCCGAAAAATCATTGGGGAGCAATGGGGAGAATTCTTGTCGGAAGCGGAAGATACACGGGTCTTGCTTCATGGACAGGCACGATGTTTGAATATTTCATGCCGTCTCTGTTTTTGCCGTCGCCTGCGGGCAGTCTGATAAGCGAATCGCTTTATTTCTGCCTGAACTGCCAGCGAAAAAGAGCGGGGAAAAGACCGTTCGGAATCTCCGAAAGCGGATTTTATGCTTTTGACGGGAACCTGAATTATCAATACAAGGCTCACGGCGTTCAGAAGCTCGGGCTCAGACGAAATCTCAATGCCGATTTTGTGATTTCGCCTTATTCATCATTTTTGACTATGACTTTGGCTCCGGAAATATCAATCAGGAATCTGAAAAAGCTTGAAAAGAAGGGCATGACGGGCAGATACGGCTTTTATGAAGCCGCAGATTATTCCAGAGGCAGAGGAAACGGAGATTTTTCAATAGTCAGATCATATATGGCGCATCATGTCGGAATGAGCCTTGTTGCCGCCGATAATCTGGTTTTCGGTCAGCGTATGCAAAAACGCTTTATGCGTGACGGCTCGATGCTCGGCGCAGAAAGTTTGCTTGAAGAAAAGATTCCGACGGGTTCAACTGTTTTCAAAGATATAAAAATAAATGAACCGCCGCATTTAAGAGAAAGAGTGACGGGGAAAAATCTCGTTTCGGAAGCTCCGTCGCCGTTTTATCCGAAGTCCGCTCTTTTCACAAACGGGAGAATGACGACCTGTATCACCGATTCGGGAACGGGCGTTACCCTGTTTGACGGAGTTGATGTGACGGTTAACAGCACGGATGCAGTCGGCAGACCTCAGGGGATATTTGCGGTTTTTGCGGGCGAAAAAGCGGTAATTCCGTTCACCTGCGCTATCGACAGAGGCACGGGAACCGGATTCAGCGCAGAATTCCGCAAGAATAAAGCGGAACACATTGCGGAATGCGGCAATGTTATTCTGAAAATGACAACATCGGTTCTGAAAAAGAGCAACTGCGAGCTGAGACGGCTGACCGTTGAAAATTCGGGGCACAAAAAACCGATTAAGGGAAAGTTAGTAGTATACTTTGACCCGTGTATTGAAAAAAGAGAGGCTTATTCTTCACATCCGGCATTTTCAAAGCTGTTTTTGACCGATGATTGGGATGAAAAGAACAACTGTTATCTTTTTTCACGCAGAGGGAGTGCGGGAGATTCCGTTTTCTCTGCGGCGGGATTTATTGAAAATGCCGCTGTTTCCCACGAATCAGACCGTGAAAAAGTTCTGACTACTCCCGAAGGCGTGTTTTCAGTTGGCAAAAAAACGAAATTCAAGGGCAGAAGAGGTAACCCGGACTGCTGTTGCGCTTTTTCAATCGATATTGAATTAAAGCCAAGGGAGAGCGTTTCGTATACCCTTGCTTTGACAGCAGGGGAGACAAGGGAACAGGCTCTTGAAACGCTTCAGACAGTAAGAGCGGAAAAGAGGGAGCGAAAG
>JAEDKI010000106.1 GCA_016295895.1 Clostridiaceae bacterium
GATTATAATGTTTTATCAAGGAAGAAATTGACCCAGCAGAGATTTCCTTCGGGGTTGGGGTCGGCGGCAACGCCGATGCCGATAATCACAAAGTCGGGATCCATCAGGTTTTCATAGTGAGTTTGCGATTCTTTCCAAGCCTTGCAGACATCTTTTGAGGTTTTGAAGCCCCAGCCTATGTTTTCGCCTGCCTTGCCGCTTTCGATTCCCGCATCCTTTATGATTGATGAAAAGAAAAATCCGTTCGGGCGGTAGTGGGAATGCTTGCCCGACCATGCGATTTCCTCCGCTCTTGCGCAGGCAACCTCTGTCAGCTTTTCGTCAAGCTTCAGCGGCGGAGCGCCGTTTTCGGCTCTGTAGCCGTTGATGATATGGAGAATTTCATCAATTTCATCGGCATAAGTCTTTCTGTTTTGCTTTGCCGCAGGGAGCAAATCCTCATAGTCGGCATGATAACCGACTCTTGCGTAGCTGTCGTCATATTCTTCATTAACGGTTTTTCTTGTGCCGTCGGGAAGCTCATCATAATATGTTGTGACGGTTCTGCTTCTGACAACTCCGTATTTCAGATCTTCATTGTAGGTGTTGGTCTCCGACATATGGGTGACTTTCTTGGTTACCTTTTCGGTGGTCGGAGCTGCGGTGGTTTTATGAACCTTTGTTGTTGTTACGGTTTTTTTGGTGGTTGTGACCTTTTTAACCGTTGTTGCAACAGCTTTGGTTGTTGAAATGAGCGTTGTCAGCGGAGCGGTAGTAGTCGTTGTTGTTGCTGCTGTGGTGGTAGTGGTTGCCGCCGCTGTGGTTGCAGCCGTGGTGGACTGAGTTGATTCAATCTCTGAATCCGGCTTGCAGGAGGAGAGACTTGCGGCAAGCATCGCAGCAAGAAGTGCAGAGATAATAGCTTTTTTCATTCTGAGCATCCAATCAATAGAAATTATTCAACGGCATTTAAGCTGATAATTGCAGCAAATTTTTCGCCTTTAACGGATATATCGAGCGTGCCGCCCTGAAGCTCCGTAAGGCTTTTTGCAATTGAAAGGCCGAGTCCGTTGCCCTCGGTGTGTCTTGAGCCGTCGCCTCTGACAAAGCGTTCAAGAAGTTCGTCGCCCTCAACGCTCAGAGCCGTGCCCGAGATGTTGACAATGTGAATATGAGCCTTGCCGCCGCTTTTTTCAACGGATATTTCAACATCCGTGCTTCTTGCGGCATATTTGCAGGCGTTGTTAAGCAGATTTGAGAAAATTCTCCAGAGCCATTCGCCGTCGCCCATGACGAAAACCTCGTCTTCGGGCAGAATAACTCTCGGAATAAGCTCGCTCTGTTCAAACCTGAGAGCAAATTCCTCAACAGTCTGCTCAATTATTATGTTAAGACTTGTTTTTTCAAGGTTTATGTCAATGTTGCCCGATGTAATCTGCGAAACCTCGATAAGATTCTTTGCAAGAACAGCAAGCTTATCCGTATTTTTTGCAACAATTGCAAGATATTCACGGCGTTTATCTTCGCTGAGATTTTCATCCTGAAGAAAATCAACATAGCTTTTAATCGAGGTAAGCGGTGTTTTGATATCGTGAGAAACATTGGTGATAAGCTCGTTTCTCAGTTTTTCGCTTTTAAGCTCCTGCTCCATCGCCTTGTTGATTTCTTTTCTGATCTGGTCAAGGTTTCTGCCGTGCGCCCTGATGGCGGAGATTGAAAGCTTGTCTGCAATCTCGTCTCCGAGAATGCCTTCGGCAAGGCGTTCGCCCTCCTCCTTAACATAGTGGAGGTTAATTGCTATCATGGCAAAAATCGGAATAATAACAAGCCTTGTCATTGCCCAGATGATGAGGAACAGTTTGAATATTTTCATCGGATTCGGGTTTTGGCTGAGAATTCCGAGATAAGAGAAAGCGAAAAGAACAGCCGCTTCAGACAGCACGAAAGCCGTGATGCCTATAATCAGCTTTTTGAAAACCGAAAGCTCGCCCAAAGCCCGTCTGAGCTTTCTCGGCGTTTTGCGTTTGAGCTTGCGGAAAGCCATATAAATCAAAGTGTTTTTATAGAGTTTTCCCATTTTGACCCTGACGGAAAGCGTTGTCAGATAAGTCATAAGAATCAGAACGAACGCAACGCAGGTTATCATAATGACAACATTGTTGAGAACCATTCCGGTATCTGCCGCCGAGGTCAGACCCATTACCATCCACGCCACGCAGAAGAAAACGAGCAGGAACAGCGTGCAGACATCGAGCGGAATTTTATCAACGAAGCCGGGAATGATTTCGCCGCTTTCCTCATCTCTCGAGCCTGCGTTGATGGTTACAATCGACAGCAGAATGACGATTATCAGAATCGCCGCAAGCAAAACGAAGAATATGAAATACCTCAGGGAATTTGCAATCTGAATCCATTGAAAAGCGTTGGTATATTTATCGTTGGCGGATTGCATATTCTCGGGAATAATGAGATAATTGATTTTCAGAGGCTCTATTTCTCCGCTTTCGTTAATGGTGTAAAAATCCGAAGTGCCGCCGTACTGAGCGGAGGCTTTGACTTTTTCAAAAGACAGAGAGCTTCCCTCTGTGCTGTCAAAGCAAACGGTTCCGTCAGGCTCGGTTATGGTAAAAATGAAGTTTGTCAGGTCAGGTGAAAAGCTTTTTTCATAATAATCAAGACGGTATTGGTCAGCTTTTTCGTTCAGGCAGGAATAATAATCCTTCGCCTGCTCGCAATCGTCAAGCGAATAGAGCTGAACGGCAACGGTTTTTGCGGTTTTGCCGCCGTCACCGCTTTCATAAAAATTGTATTCATACAAATATGAAGCGCCGAGAATACAACCGACAGCAACTATTGACATACATATGAGAATGATTATTGAAGCCGTGCGGTCATTTTCAGACCTTATCTGACCTGTTTTCATTCCGAATCACTCCTTGCGATGGGTTCGGCGGTGCGTTTTTTCTCCATTTTGTAGCCGTGACCCCATGAAACCTTGAGATAATCGGGGTTTGCGGGGTCAATTTCGATTTTTTCTCTGAGGTGGCGGATATGAACTGTAACGGTGTTCTCAGAGCCGAGCGGGTCATCGTTCCATACCTTGCGGTATATTTCTTTGGGAGAAAATACCTTATCAAGATTTTCCATGAAGAATTTGAGAAGCATAAGCTCGGTCGGCGTGAGATTTATTGGCTCGCCGTCACGCAAAACGGTTTTAGTGCTGTCGTCAAGCTCAAGACCGCCGTTTCTTAAAACATTTGATTTTGAAGCGGAATCGTCAGAACCGCCGAAGCGGACATAGCGGCGAATCTGTGATTTGACTCTTGCGATGACCTCAATTGGGTTAAAGGGCTTTGTGATGTAGTCGTCTGCGCCCTTGTTAAGGCCGTTAACCTTGTCTGAATCCTGGCTTTTTGCCGTGAGGAGAATAACGGGAATGTTGTTGTTTTGCTCTCTGAGCTTTGAAAGAGCATCAATTCCGTTCATAACGGGCATCATAACATCCATGAGCAGAAGATGAATATCGTTATTTTCAATCATTTCAAGAGCCTGCAAGCCGTTTTCGGCTTCAAAAATCCTGTAATCCTCCATGGAAAGATAGATTTTGAGCGCAGAGCGGATATCCGCCTCGTCATCGCAGATTAAAATGTTATACATATTATATTTTCCCTCTCTATACAAAAAATAATTTTACCACTTCTTATACGGGCATTTCTGTTTCAGAAAAGCCGCTCTGAATTCGGGGTAGCAGCCGCATTTTTGGCATACTCCCCCCGAAAGATAATCGCATTCGGAGCATACGGAAAGTCTTGATTTATATTTTTCTTCGCCGCATTTTTCTTTTGCGGGGATTTTTTCGATATGCTCCCGAATGCTTTTAAGAGTATCTTCTTTTCCGCTTTCAAGAAGAAAGCATTTTTTGCAAAACCTCTCCTGCATTATTTAACAACGAATTTAACAACGCAGCAGGGCGGAAGCTTGGCGGTGAAGCCGTCTTTTGAAACGGTGAAATCCTTGAATTCAGCGGATTTAACGGTTTCTTTTTCACTAAAGGAATTATAATCCTCGGGCTTGCCGCAGAGAATTTCGGCCTTGATTTCGCTGACCTCAAAGTCGGCAATCTGGCATTTGATTTCTGCGCCTGCGTCTGCCGAGGTGTTGGCGATAGTTGAATAAATTGTTCCGTTTTCGTCAACCGAAGCGCTTTCAATGAGCTGAGGCAGCTCGTTGCCGTCATATTTTTCCTTTTCGGTGGTTATGTAAGAACCGAGCAGAGTGTTGTTCTGATGATCCTTATACATTTTGAATACATAATATGTCGGGGTGAGAAGCATATCCTCGCCGTCAGTCAGGGCAACAGACTGCAGAACATTGATTGTCTGAGCGATGTTTGCCATTCTGATTCTGTCGGAATGCTTGTTGAAAATATTGAGCGTGAGAGCGGCAACAACGGCGTCACGCATCGTATTCTGCTGATAAAGGAAGCCCGGATTCGTGCCCGGCTCAACATCGTGCCAGGTTCCCCACTCGTCAACAATGAGGTCAACTCTGCGGTCGGGATCGTATCTGTTCATGATCTCAAGGTGGCGGGAAATGATTCTGTCGATTTTATATGCCTTGCTGAGGGTTGTGTAATATTCCTCACGGGTGAATTCGGTTGCGCTGCCTTTCTTACTCCAATTGCCCGTAACGGTGTAATAATGGAGAGCAAGGCCGTTCATGATCCAATGAGCCCTTTTCATGACCTCCTCGGTCCAGCGGTAGTCCTCGCTGTTCGGGCCGCAGGCAACCTTATAAATCCAGTTGTTTTTTGAATCATAGTTGCGGACATAGGTTGCATATCTTTTAAAAGTATCGGCGTAGTATTCGGGGCTCATGTTGCCGCCGCAGCCCCAGTTTTCATTGCCGACGCCGAAATATTTCAGCCTCCACGGCTCTTCTCTGCCGTTTTGCTTTCTCAGCTCGCTCATGGGCGAAAGACCGCCGAAGGTCATGTATTCAACCCATTCGCTCATTTCCTGAACGGTTCCGCTGCCGACATTGCCCGCAATGTAGCTGTCGCAGCCGAGCTGTGAGCAAAGCTCCATGAATTCGTGAGTGCCGAAGCTGTTATCCTCAACAACTCCGCCCCAATGGGTGTTAATCATCTTTTTGCGGTTTTCTTTCGGGCCGATGCCGTCTTTCCAATGGTATTCATCGGCAAAGCAGCCGCCCGGCCAGCGGAGAACGGGAATGCCCATTTCTTTGAGCGCATTGACAACATCACAGCGCATTCCGTTAACATTCGGAATCGGGGAATCCTCGCCTACGAACAGACCCTCATAAATGCATCTGCCGAGATGCTCTGAAAAATGGCCGTAAATATCCTTGCTGATGTGCGAAATTTTCTGATTGGGATTAATAAGATATTTCTCCATGTGTTTTCACCTCGATTTATATGTTCGTGACATAATTAAATTTATTATAACAGCATTTTATTCACAAATAAATACTTTTTTGAATAAAAATCATCATTTTTTTTACTTAATAGTTTTTTTACCGTATTGTTACTCTTTTGTAATTGCCCAATCAGGATATTTATGGTATAGTTAACATAAGAAAGCGTTCTATCACAAAACGAGGGGAGACGGCTGTTTTGAAAAATATTGAATTTAAAAAGGGAAAAAGCAACATGACGGGGCTTATTGCGGTTGTCTGCGTTGTTCTGACTGCCGCTGCGGTTGCCGCAGGAACGCTTGCTTTCAAGCATTTTTCGGAAAAATCCAAGGAGAATCAGACCGATAAGGGCTATTCATTTTCAACCGAGGGCTTTGAAAGCGTGTCTCAGGTTAAATGCCTGAACGAGAAATTTGCGGTTTTCACCGATTCCGCAAGCGGAAAGCAGGGGCTTATGAGCCTTGACGGAAAGATTACCGAAAAAGCGGAGCATAACAGCTTTTCGGTTTGCAGCGATGTCTGGAGAAATTACCGCTACATCTGCGAAAGCCCCCGTTCGGAATATCTTCTGCTTGTTGACCCCGAAAGCGGAACGGTCACATCAAGGCAGTATCACGGCTTGACCGTGCCGGAGCTTATCCCCTGCTGGAGCGAGGTCGGCAAGCACCTTGCATGGACTGATGAAAAGGGATATGCGGGCGAGGTCAAGGCGAGCGAGCTTGCGCTTGAACCGGGCTTATATCCCGTTGCAACTTCGCTGACCGACGGCGCAAAATACGGCTATATCAATCAGAATCTTCAATTGGACATTGCTCTGCTTTATGAAAACGCCATGGATTTTTCGGACGGAATAGCGGCGGTCAAATCGGGCGGAAAATGGGGCTACATCAATTCAAACGGCGTTATCACCGTTCCGTTTGAGCTTGATTCCTGCTCTGCCGCCGACGCCATGGGAAAGGACTGCGCTTTCAGCTTCAGAAACGGGCTTGCGCCCGTCTGCAAAGACGGAAAATTCGGAATTATAAATGAAAAAGGCGAAAGCGTTGTTGATTTTTCGTTTGATATTATTCTTCAGGGCAATAACGGAGTTTACATAGCTTCAAAAGGCGGAGCATGGGGGCTGATAACCGTTGACAAACAGCTTGTTGCCGCCGAAACGACAACTCAGACCCCCGATTCGCCCGATTACAGCGGAACGCCCGCAGTTGAAAGAGGCGTTTATATGGTCAAAACCTCGGGCAGCGTGCTGAATCTGAGGTCTGCCGCAGACCCGAATTCCTCGGTTGTTGCAAAAATCCCGAACGGAACGGAGCTGACGGTCAGCAAGGCGGTTACGGGCTGGGCTTATGTTAAATACAATTCCGTTTCGGGTTGGGTAAGCTCGGATTATCTTGTTAAAGTCACAACAACGCAGACCGAAACCGCAACAGCATCAAATACTGCGGTTTCGCAATAATTTGGAAATAATTTCAAAAAAACAGTTGACGAACCCGAAAATATAGGATATACTGTTAACAGTATGGTGTTAGTGCCATATATCTGCATTTGTGAGCAACAATGCCAGAGCCATCCGATAAAAGACGGAGAACGGTGTGTCTGTTCTCCGTCTTTTATCAGTTTT
>JAEDKI010000107.1 GCA_016295895.1 Clostridiaceae bacterium
GCTTTCTCAAGAATCAACGCAAAAACCGTTGAAATGGGAATAAATAATCTTGTTTTTCTCGGCTTTAACTCAAAAAGCGAGGTCTTTTCAAACGGCGCTCTCAGAAAAGCCGTCAACCTTGCCGTTGACAGGCGTGAAATCGTTGCAACCGCTTTTCAGGGGCACGCAAGAGAGGCTTATTCGCCTTTCAACCCCGATTGGTATCAGCTTGCTTCAAAGGATCTGATTGTTGCCGAAAACCTGCAGGAGGCGGCAAAGCTGATTGAAGAATCGGGTGTTGATATCAAAGACAAGGAAATATCCCTGCTTGTCAACAAAGAAAACCGCTTCAAGCTTGAAGCCGCTCAGCTTATCGAGACATATCTGAAAATCCTCGGCTTCAAGGTTTTGCTCAAAAATTATGAAACCGAATACTACACCGAGGCTGTTGAGATCGGCTCTTACGATTTATATATCGGTGAGGTTCGCCTGTCACCCAACATGGATTTGACTCCCCTGCTCGGCGGCGGAAGCGTCAGCTACGGGATTGACGAAACCTGCGCTTCCTGCGCAAGATACACTCAGCTTCTTGAAGGCGGCTGTGAGCTGATGGACTTCATCAATACCTTTAACGATGACCTTCCGTTTCTTCCGCTTTGCTTCAGAAACGCCGCAGCTTCATACACTAACGCCATGCAGGCTGATTTTGCCTGCTGCGACGGCGATGTTTTTTATGATATTGAAACATGGAGTTTTAAATAACCGACCGAAAAAGCGTATTATCGGCTGAAAAAAATCCCATAATATATCAAGACCTTTATCGGGAGGATGATATATTATGATAAGCTCCGATTTACTTAAAAACGCTCTTATTTCAGCATCGGAAAATATTAAGCTTCACGCCGAAGAAGTTGACGCTTTGAATGTTTTTCCCGTTCCCGACGGCGACACGGGAACGAATCTGTCTTTGACTCTCGGCGGCTGTGCAAAAGCAGTTGCGGAATATGAAAGCGTTGGTGCAGGCGACCTTGCGGATTTTGCCGCAGGCAGGCTTCTGCGCTGTGCAAGGGGCAATTCGGGCGTTATTTTTTCTCTGATTTTCAAAGGATTCGCAGAGAGCGTCAAGGGTTTGGAAAGCATTGATTCTGCCGCTCTTGCAAAAGGACTTGAAGCGGGTTGTGACGAGGCTTATGCCTCTGTTGATAAGCCGACAGAGGGAACGATGCTGACGGTTATCCGCATTGCGGCTTCAAAAGCTCTTTCTGCGGCTCAGCGTGGAAAAAGCCCGGAGGAAACCTTTGCCGCCGCCCTTGCGGGAGCCAAAGCCTCCCTGAAATCAACTCCGAATCTACTGCCGATTCTGAAAAAGCACGGCGTGGTTGACGCAGGCGGTCAGGGGCTTGTTTATATCATGGAAGGAATGCTCGGTGCAAAGCAACGAAGCTTTTCATTCTCCGCAGCGAAAAAACCTGCAAATCCCGTTTTTGAAGAGCAGACCGATATTCCCTTTGCATACTGCACTGAATTTATCATAAACAACGCCGGATGCGGCGATATTGTCGGGCTTCGGCAAAGAATCGCCCGTGAGGGAGACTGCCCTGCCGTTGCGGAGCATTCGGGAATAATCAAAATTCATGTTCACACCAACCGACCCGACAGGGTTATTGCCGCAGGGCTTGAATACGGAGAACTCAGCGACATCAAAATTGATAACATGAGGCTTCAGGCATCCTCAAGAAGCTGTATGTGCGGAATGATCAGCCTTTGCAACGGAGACGGAATAAAAAATATTCTTGAAAATAACAATGGAGTTTCGGCGCTTGTATGCTCAGGCTCAATGAATGCGAGCGCAGAAGAAATACTTCAGGCAATCAACCGATGCCCTTGCGAGAGCGTTATTGTTTCTCCGAACAACAAAAACGCCGTTCTTGCCGCAAAACAGGCGGCGGAAATGAGCGGAAAGCCGGTTTTTGTCGGCATTGCGAAGAATCTGCCTCAGGGAATTGCGGCGGCAAGGGTGTTTAATCCCGGGCTTTCCGTTGAGGATAATCTCTCAAAAGCTCAGAATGCCGTATCCTCTGTTCTCGGCGGCTCGGTCACTTACGCCGCCAAAGACGGTGTTTTTGAAGGCAAAGCGTTTTTTCGGGGTCAGATTCTCGGAATTGAAGGCGAAAGCATCATTTATGCAGGCGAGGATATGAACGCCGCCGCAGTCAAGGTTGCCGAGAGACTTCTCGAAAAATCCGTTAACAAAAAAGCCCTTATCATCTACGGCAAAGACGCAGACGAACGCAACGCCGAAAAAGCGGCGGTTTCTCTGCACTCACGCTGTAAAAAAGCAAAAATCGATTATATTTACGGCGGTCAGCCGCTTTATTACTATATCATCTCAGCGGAGTAAGGCTATGGAATTCAATTCAAGCATAAAATATCTTAAAGGCGTGGGAGAAAAGCGAGCCGCAATGCTTGCAAAGCTCGGAATCCGCACGCTTTGGGATTTGCTGACCTTTTATCCGAGAACCTATGAGGATTGGAGCAAAATTGTTGCCATAAAAGACGCTCCGATGAATGAAACCGTATGTATTAAAGCATTTGCAGGCTCACGCTGCCGTGAACACATGATAAGAAAAGGCATGACTCTCTATAAAACCGAGGTCAGCGACGGCGAAAGCCTTATTGACATAACCTTTTTCAACAATAAATATGCCGCCGAAAAAATAGAAGTCGGCAAGGAATATCTCTTTTTCGGCAAAATAACGGGCAAGGGCTACTATCGCTCGATGCTCTCGCCCGAATTTGAGGAATTCACCGACTGCGGCAGAATGCGCCCTATATATCCGCAAACGGCAGGGCTGAATTCAAGAGCAATCGAAAAGCTTGTCCGTTCAGCATTTGAGGCAGGCGGAAAATTCGTTGACCCTTTGCCCGAGGATATCAGAAACCGTTACTGCCTTATGGGAGTTGAGGACGCATTAAGAAACATACATTTTCCGCAGAGTGAGGATATGCTGTCTGAGGCTCGCAGACGGCTGATTTTTGAGGAGCTGTTTCTGCTTGAGCTCGGACTTATGCGCCTGAGAACCAAATCACGCCGTTCAACCTCCGTTCCCGTTGAAAAGGACTTCACGGAGGAATTCATTGCTTCCCTACCCTTTGAGTTGACCGGAGCGCAGAAAAGAGCCATTGCACAGGGCGTTGAGGATATGCAAAGCTCCGTTCCGATGAACCGTCTGCTTCAGGGCGATGTCGGCTCAGGAAAAACGGCTGTCAGCGCCGCACTTATATATAACTGCGCCCGAAACGGTATGCAGAGCGCTCTGATGGCACCGACCGAGGTTCTTGCAATTCAGCATTACAAAACGCTGACTAAAATGTTTGAAAACACGGATATTTCAATCGGTCTGCTGACAGGCTCAACCCCTGCGTCGGAAAAGAAAAAAATTAAAGCCGCTCTCAAAAGCGGCGAAATTCAGCTTGCGGTCGGCACTCATGCGCTGATTCAGAAGGATGTTGAATTTGACAGACTTGCACTTGCTGTGACCGATGAACAGCACCGATTCGGCGTTAACCAAAGAGGCTCGCTCAGCTCTAAGGGCGGCAATCCGCACACGCTCGTTATGTCCGCAACGCCTATTCCGAGGACTCTGGCTCTGATAATCTACGGCGACCTTGACCTGAGCATTCTTGACGAAATGCCGAAGGGCAGGCAAAAAATTGAAACCTTCCTTGTTAATTCCGAGCTGAGAGAAAGAGCCTACGGCTACATAAAAAAGCATCTCTGCTCGGGGATGCAGGGTTATATCGTCTGCCCGCTCGTTGCGGAAAGCGACGCATTGGAGCTGACGGCGGCTGACGAGCTTTATAAAAACCTTGCCGACGGCTTTTTTAAGGGCTTTAAGGTCGGTCTGCTTCACGGAAAGATGAAGCCTGCCGACAAAAAAGCCGTTATGGATTCCTTTGCCTCTGGCGAAACTCAGCTTCTTGTTTCAACAACGGTCATTGAGGTCGGCATTGATGTTCCGAATGCCGTTATCATGGTTATCGAAAACGCTGAGCGTTTCGGGCTCTCTCAGCTTCATCAGCTCAGGGGCAGAATCGGCAGAGGAACCGAAAAATCAACCTGCATAATGATATCAGACGCTCAGAATGAAGAAACCCTTGAACGGCTTAAAATTCTCGCTTCAACCACCGACGGATTCAAAATCGCCGATGAAGATCTGCGGCTGAGAGGTCCGGGAGACTTCTTCGGTTCAAGGCAGCACGGTCTGCCTGAAATGAAAATCGCTGACATGATGACGGACGGCGAGGCTCTCCGTGAAACTCAGGCGGCGGCAACGGAATTGCTCAAAAAAAGCCCCGCCCTTTCGGACGAGGCATATGCTCCGTTAAGAGAGGCGGTCAACCGCCTTTTCTCCGGCGGCGTTTCAATGAACTGAGCTTGTGTTGAGCTCCTTTGCACGCTTAATTTCTTCTTCACTCACCGGAATGATTTTATATTCATTTGAATCATTATCAACCATTGTAATCGGAAGCTCGGGCAGAATTTCATGAATTCTTGCGATAAATCCGCTGCTTCCCTCTGCAGGGAAACCGGTTACAAGAGTTGAAGCGTTATTTTTCTTTGCCGAAACCGCAACCACCAATTCGGGGCTGTCATTAAAATATATGTTCATTCCCGCATTGAATTTTTTGGCGCATTCAAAAAGGTTTTCAAGCGCACCGCCCTCGTTGGCGTTAAGACCGTTTTTCTCTTTGAATACGCTTATTACCGAAAGAGGCAGGTTCTCCTGATTGGCAATTCTTGCTCCTGCTTCGATAAGTCTTGCGCATGAATGCTGGGGAGTGACGCAAACCATAATGCACGGCTGCCTGCTGTCTTTTTTCAACTGAATTCATCCTTTCTTTATAAAGAATTCTGATAATGCGGAATCATTTTCTCTTTGCAGTTTAATATTAATACTCATTTGTTGACAGGTTAAGAAAAACAGATGTATAATTTGTAAATTTTTTTGCGGATTTTTCCCGTACGGTCAAAACACGGAATTTGTTGTTTGCAGACGATTTATTATTATGATATAATAATAAAAATTGAAAGGGGCTTTGTGAAATGGAAGTTATCAGAAAAGAATATTCAATTCCTTCAAAATCGGGCGTTGCAGATGTCTTCGCACGCTGTTGGATGCCCTCCGACGGTCCGAAAGCAATCTTCCAGATTGTTCACGGCATGGCGGAGCACGGCGAAAGATACGAGGAATTTGCGAATTTCCTTTGTCAAAAGGGCTTTGCCGTTTTGGTTGACGACCACATCGGTCACGGAAAATCAATCAAAAGCGAAGCCGAGCTCGGTTATTTCGGAGAGAGCGGAGGCTGGAACGCCTTTGTTGAGGACGAAAGAGCTTTGACTGAAATGATAGCAAAGGAATATCCCGGCCTGCCTATAGTATTTTTCGGCCACAGCATGGGTTCTTTCATTGCAAGGGAGTATATCCGCCGCTACGGCAAAGACGAGAGAATCAAAGCGACGGTATTCTGCGGCACAAGCGGCAAAAATCCCGCTTCCTCTGTCGCAATTACACTTGCGGGAACGATTGCAAAGGCTAAGGGCAGCAAGCATAAGAGCAAATTCATCGATAAGCTCGCTTTCGGAACATATAACAAGAAAATTCCCGACGCAAAAACGCCGTTTGACTGGCTCAGCACAGACACGGAGCATGTTGAAAAATACATAGCTGACGACAAATGCGGATTCCTTTTCACCGCATCGGGATATAAAGACCTTTTCACGATTCTGACCAAGGTTTCGGGCAAGGATTGGTACAATGATGTTTACAAAAACATTCCGATTCTGCTTACCTCGGGTGAAGAAGACCCCGTCGGTCAATACGGCGAAGGAGTCAAGCAGGTTTATAATGACTTGAAGCTTGCAGGCAAAAAGGATGTTACGCTCAAGCTTTATCCCGGAATGCGCCACGAAATTCTCAACGAGGTTGACAGAGCGACGGTCTATGAGGACATTGCCGCATGGTCGCTCTCAAAAATCAAGTAACCAATAACGGGGGTTTTTATGAAAAGAAAAAATAAGGTAATTTCAATGATTCTTGCTTTTGTTTTTGCTTTCGGCTGTGCTCCCTTATGCAATGCCCAAGGTGAAGCGGTTCCTGAGCTTTCCGAATACGGCTTTGTTGACTGCGGCGATGTTAAAATTGAATACGGCGTCTGCGGCAAGCCTGACGGAGAGCCTCTGCTTCTTTTGCCTCCCAACGGCGGAAGCATGCACAGCTTTGACGGCAACATTTTGCCCGAAATGGCAAAGCATTTTAAGGTTATAACCGTTTCGCCCAGAGGAACGGGCAATTCCGGC
This sequence comes from Clostridiaceae bacterium, assembly GCA_016295895.1. Classification (GTDB taxonomy): domain Bacteria; phylum Bacillota; class Clostridia; order Oscillospirales; family Acutalibacteraceae; genus CAG-177. Next base: position 6,341 of record JAEDKI010000107.1, read on the forward strand.
TGGAAAGAGGGAACAATGAACTTTGAAACGATGAGCGACGATCTCGTTAAGCTCCTTGATTACCTCGGAATCGAAAAAACCAACATTTTCGGCTTCAGCGACGGCGGAAACCTCGGCTTTGTTTTCACTCTCGCCCATCAGGACAGAGTCAAAGCACTTGCCGTTATGGGCTCCAACATCAACACACGGGGCACAAAGACTTCAAGTCAGATAGGCATTGTGCTTAAATATTTCGGTTTATGTATTCAGGCAAAAATAACGGGCGATGAAAAAATTGCAATCAAGCGTGATATTCAGGGAATGATGGTCGGTCAGCCAAATCTGACATACGATGATTTATCGCAAATCAAAGTTCCCGTGCTTAATATCTACGGCGAAAACGATATGATAAAGCGTTCTCATTCAAAAATGATAACCCGCTCCATTGAGGGTGCAAAGGAAATAATGATTATCGGCGGCGGCCACAGCAGCTGCTTCAACTATACCGATGAAATTATCAATCCTGCCCTGCTTGAGTTTTACGGAGCAGAGTGAAACAGACACAAATAAGAGCCACGACCTTGAAAAAGATCGTGGCTCTCAGATTATTTAATTACTGAACGGTTACTCTGTTCATTCCGAAAAGATCCTTAAAGAAGGAAATAATCTTCTGAATGAAGCCGGCTTTCATTGTGAAATCCTGGCTGTCGGCAAC
>JAEDKI010000108.1 GCA_016295895.1 Clostridiaceae bacterium
AGCCCTCTTTCGGCAAGCGCCTCGTATCTCAGCTTTTTATCTCTGATTTTTTCATCAAGCGGCGGCAAAAGCCCGAAGCTTGCGCCCATGGGCTGAAAATTGCTGACGCTTCCGTCGCTGATGTATCGGGCAAGAGCACCCGTCATGGTAAGCTCCGAGGGAACGAAAATTTCTTCCCCGAGAACTCTGTTTGCGGCGTTTATTCCCGCAAGTATTCCCGAAGCCGCCGACTCCATGTAGCCCTCAACTCCGGTTATCTGACCTGCAAAATACAGACCGTCTTTATTTCTGAATCCGAAATCCGCACCCAAAAGACGGGGCGAATCGATGAAGGTGTTTCTGTGCATAACTCCGTAGCGGACAAATTCGGCGTTTTCAAGAGCGGGAATCATTGAAAAAACTCTTTTTTGCTCGGGGAATTTCAGGTTTGTCTGAAAACCGACAAGATTATACATCGTTCCTGCTCTGTTTTCCTTACGAAGCTGCAGATTCGCCCAAGGTCTGTGACCCGTTCTCGGGTCAACAAGCCCCGCAGGCTTCATCGGGCCGAAGCGGATGGTATCGTGCCCCCTCGAAGCCATAACCTCAATGGGCATACAGCCCTCATAAACGCCCTTGCGCCTGTCAAACTCATGGGTTTCGGCACATTCGGCGGTCACAAGCGCCTGATAGAACGCTTCATATTCTTCCTTGTTCATCGGGCAGTTTATATAGTCGTCGGGTTCTCCCCTGTCATATCTCGACTGCATAAACGCCTTTTCAAGATTAATGCTCTCAGCCGTAACAATCGGTGCGGCGGCGTCAAAGAAGCTGAGGTTTCCGCCGCAAAGCTCCTTGATTTTTTCGGAAAGATCAGGGGATGCGAGCGGCCCTGCGGCAATTATTACAATGCCGTTCGGAATCTCGGTTATTTCTTCTCTGATGAGCGTTATTTCTTTTCTCGAAAGTATTTTTTCGGTAACAAGAGCGGAAAATCTGTCTCTGTCAACCGCAAGCGCTCCGCCTGCGGGAACGGCTGTCGCCTTGGCGCATTCAACGCAGAGAGAGCCGAGCATCTCCATTTCGGCTTTCAGCATTCCTGCCGCACAGCCGAGCCTCATTGCCTTGAACGAGTTTGAGCAGACAAGCTCGGCAAGGCCGCTGCTTGAATGGGCAGGCGAAAACCTGACGGGCTTCATTTCATAAAGCTCAACGGGAATCCCACGGTTTGCAAGCTGCCATGCGGCTTCAACTCCCGCAAAGCCTCCGCCGATTATTTTAACTGTTTCCATCGTTCTTTTTCTTTCCCGAAACGGATTTTGAATAGCCGCAGTCCTTTGTCATGCAGACAAGCTTGCCGCCTTTTTTCTTAAAGAGAGCTTTGCCGCATTCGGGGCAGCTTTCACCCGCCGGGGGATCCCAGCTCATAAAGTTACATTTCGGCCAATTGCCGCAACCGTAGAAAACATGACCCTTTTTGGATTTTCTCTCTATTATTTCTCCGCCGCATTCGGGGCATTTTGCACCCGTGTTGACAATAAGCGGCTTTGCGTTTTTACATTCCGGATAGCCGGGGCAGGCAAGGAATCTTCCGTATCTGCCGGTTTTAATGACCATCATTCTGCCGCACTTCTCGCACGGAATATCCGTTGTGTCCTCCTCAAGCTGAATCTTGACATCCTTCATCTCGACCTTGGCTTTTTCAAGCGTTTTCTCAAAGTCGCCGTAGAACTCGTCAAGCATTCTGACATAGTCCTCTTCGCCGCTTCCTATGCGGTCAAGATTCGTCTCCATCTGAGCGGTGAACTTGGTGTTGACGATTTTGGGGAATTTGTCTTTGAGCAGACCCGTTGTCGCCATGCCAAGCTCCGTGGGAACAAGCTGTTTCGCCTTTCGCTGAACATATCCTCTCTTGATTATCGTTGAGAGAATGGCGGCATAGGTGCTCGGTCTGCCGACTCCGTTTTCTTCAAGCTCCTTGATGAGCGAAGCTTCGGTGTAACGGGCAGGAGGCTGAGTGAAGTGCTGATTTGAGTTAAGCTCACGGAGCTTGAATTTTTCACCCGCCTTGATTTCGGGCAGAACACCCTTTCCCTCGTCCTCCTCGGCAAGCTCATAGAGCTTTGTGAAGCCGTCAAATTTGACGGAATAGCCTGCGGCGGTGAAAATGCAGAATGAATCGGGATTCTCCGCTTTGGATGCGATTATTTCAGCCTTAACGGTGTTCTGAACACAGCTTGCCATAAGGCTTGCGATGAAACGCTTCCAGATGAGGCTGTAGAGCTTATACTGGTCGGAGGTAAGGCTGCTCTTGACTGCATCGGGAGTGAGCGAGGGCGAAGTCGGTCTGATAGCCTCGTGGCCGTCCTGAGCATTGGCTCTTGATTTATAATATACGGGCTTTTCGGGCAAATATTCGCTGCCGAACGCTTTTGTTATATAATCCGATGCGGCGGCTCTTGCTTCCTCTGAAATACGGAGAGAATCGGTTCTCATGTAGGTGATAAGACCCGTCATGCCCGTGCCCTTGAGGTTGACGCCCTCATAAAGCTCCTGAGCGGTTTTCATCGTTCTCTCGGCCTGAAATCCGAGCTTTCTCGACGCCTCCTGCTGAAGCGTTGAGGTGATGAACGGAGGAGCGGGATTCTTTTTTCTCGTTCCCTTTTTAACGGATTTAACTTCATATTCTGCTCCGTCAAGGCGGGCAAGATATTCTTTTGCCTGAGCCTCATTGGTGATCTTAACCTTGCCTTTTTCGTCGGAATAGAGGGCGGCATTGAGGATTCTGCGCTGTGCCGTTGCAAGCTTTGCTTCGATTATCCAATATTCCTCAGGCTTGAAGGCGTTTATTTCTTCCTCACGGTCAACAATGAGTCTGACCGCAACGCTCTGAACTCTGCCCGCCGAAAGGCCTCTTCTGATCTTCTGAGAAACAAAGGGGCTGAGCCTGTAGCCGACAAGGCGGTCAAGCACACGGCGAGCCTGCTGGGCGTTGACAAGATCAAGGTTAACCTTTTTGGGGTTAGCCATGCCGTTTGCAATGCCCGTTTTGGTTATTTCGTTGAATGTGACACGGTTCGGTTTATTCAGGTCAAGGCCGAGAACCGTTGCAAGATGCCATGAAATCGCTTCTCCCTCACGGTCGGGGTCGGCGGCGAGATAAACGGCGTCGCTTGCTTCAACCTTTTCTTTAAGCTCCTTGACGAGCTTTTCCTTGCCTTTGATAAGCGCATATTTCGGCGCAAAACTGTTTTTGACATCAACGCTGAGCTTTGCCGCAGGCAAATCTCTGATATGTCCCTTTGATGCAACAACATCGTAGCCCTTGCCCAGATACTTCTGAATTGTGTTCGCCTTTGCCGGTGACTCAACAATAACAAGTTTTGACATTGATCTATCTCCCGTTTTCTTATTAATCGTTTAAAATATAGTTTTTGCCGTCGGTCTGTTTTATCAGATCAGCCATTTCAAGCTGCATGAGCGCCGAAATGACCTTTGAGAGCGGCAAACCGCTTTCTGCGCATATTTCGTCGGGGTGAAGCGGTTCATCCCCGAAAAGATTATAGACCGCCCGTGCGTTCGGGTCAAGCCCTGTTTTTATTTCTTTTTTGACTGTTTTGTAAACTTTTTCCGTTTCGACTTTTTCCTCGGTTTTTATCGGGGAACGGTCTATTGCGTCAAGCCTCAGCCTGTCGGGATACATTTCCGCATAAGGCTTCAGAATATCCTCGGCGCAGGAAACGGCTTTTGCTCCGTCTCTTATCAGATTGTTTGCCCCCGAATAAGCCGTTGTCAGCACGCTGCCGGGAATTGCAAAAACCTCTCTGCCCTGCTCGGCGGCGCATCTTGCAGTTATCAGCGAGCCGCTTTTTGCTCCCGCTTCAACAACGAGAACTCCGTGGCTCATGCCCGAAATGATTCGGTTTCTTATCGGGAAAGTCATTCTTGAAGCCTGACTCAACGGCGGAAATTCGCTGATGACCGCCCCGTTTTCTCTGATACTGCGGCGCATGGCTTCGTTTGACATCAGATAATTCACTCCGAGACCGCAACCCATAACGCAGACGGTTTTTCCTCCCGCTTCAACAGCCCCTTCATGTGCGGAGCTGTCAATCCCGAGCGCACCTCCGCTGACCACAACCGCCCCTGCCGAAGCAAGGTCGCCGCTTATCCTGCGGGCTATTACGATGCTTTCATGGCAAGGCTTGCGTGTTCCGACAACTCCGATAATAACCTTTCCTTTAAGGCATTCAAGGCTTCCGTCGACATAAAGCACAAGCGGCATATCGGGGAGCTTGCGAAGCCCTGCGGGATAATCGGAATCCTCGGGGGTTACAATGCTCCAGCCGTTCTTTTTGCAGACCGCAATGGCGGTTTCCGCATCGGAAAGCTTCAGAGCTTCGAGCTTTTCAATCTGCCTGCGGGTGAAAACTCCCGAAATGATTCTGTCGGCTGTTTCCTCCTCAAAGAGCTTTATCGGGTCAGGATAGGCGGACAGTATCTCGTCAACCTTCGCTCCTGCGCCCAAAGCCAGAGACAGCCATACCCAATACTTGGTGTTTCCGTTCATCTTTTCAGCTCCCATGCAAGTATGGCGGCAGCGGCGGCGGCATTGAAAGACTCCGCTCTGCCGTTCATCGGAATAACGACCTGCATTTTGCATTTTTCAATTACCTGCTCGGAAAGACCCGAACCCTCGTTGCCTACGCAGCATATCACTCCGCCGCCCATGCTGACTTTTCGGATATCGACAGCCGTGCTTCTCGGAACGGAGGCAAGGGTCAGCATACCCATTGAATTTGCTTTATCAATCAGCCCGTCAAGAGCGGGAGCGGAAATTATGTTGAGCCTGAGCGACGAGCCCATTGCGGCTCTGAGAGCCTTGGGGTTATATATATCACAGCCCCCGCCGACTATCAGCCCGTCAAGCCCGAGAGCCTCGGCGCTTCGGCATATTGCCCCGAGGTTGGCAGGGTCCTGAAGATTCTCAAGCGCAAGATATTTGCCGCTCGGGTCAAGGCTTCCGCCGCCGTTATGCCGTCTTTCGGCACAGATGCAGAAAACTCCCTGCGATTTTTCGGTTCCCGCAAGCTTTTGGGAAACCTCTGCGCTTATCTCATAGCATATGCCGCAGCTTTTGACGATGTTATCAACATAATCGGCGTATTTCCAAAGCGCCTTGCCCGTAAAAAACGCCTGCCTTATCTCAATGCCCGTTAATGCGGCGTCTGAGCAAAGCCGTGCGCCCTCGAGAAAGAATTCCCCCGCCTCTTTCCGCAGGGAAGCGCTTTCTCCAAGACGGACGGCATATTTAATTTTATCGTTCGTTCGGGAGGTTATCTTTTCCATTCCGATTACCTTTTATTTGATACCTTTATATAGTGAAATATTGAGAAAAAATCTGACGGATTTTATTGTCTGAAAAGGAAATAAGAAATAATCAGAGATGTAACACAGTAATATGCCACATCTCTGACTAACTTTAACTCTTTAATCAGTTAAGAGCCGCCTTAGCTTTTTCGGTAAGAGCGGTGAATGCTGCGGGATCTGCAACGGCGATTTCTGCAAGCATCTTTCTGTTGAGGGTGATGTCTGCTTTCTTGAGGCCGTTGATGAAGGTTGAATAATTCATTCCGTTCATTTTGCATGCAGCGGAAATACGGGTGATCCAGAGGCGTCTGAAGTCACGCTTCTTCTGCTTTCTGCCGATATATGCATAGTTGCCGCTCTTCATGACAGCCTGCTTGGCGGTCTTGAAAAGTCTGCTCTTTGAGCCGTAGTAGCCCTTTGCGAGCTTGAGTACCTTATTTCTTCTCTTGCGAGTCATTATAGCGCCTTTAATACGAGCCATTTTTTATATCCTCCGTTAATCTGATAGTTGTTTGCAAATCCTGTATTATTTATAAGGAACAAGACGCTTGATCTGCTTGCAGTTGGTAACATCGGCAACAGCGGTCTTGCGAAGATTTCTCTTGCGCTTTGTGCTCTTCTTATTAAGAATGTGTGACTTATAAGCATGTGCACGGATGGGCTTGCCGCCCTTTGAGATCTTGAAGCGCTTTTTTGCGCCGCTGTGAGTTTTAATCTTAGGCATGGTTATTTCCTCCTTGGTAATATAAGACTGTGTTATTTTGTGCCTTTCGGAGCCAGGAACATCAGCATCTGCCTGCCTTCAAGCTTTGCGGGTTTTTCAACGACGGCGCAATCCTCACAGGCCTCCGCCGCACGCTTCATGGTTGTTAAGCCGAGCTCGGGATGAGCCATTTCACGGCCTCTGAAGCGAATGGAAACCTTGACTTTGTTGCCTGCCGCAATAAACTTACGGGCATGGTTGATTTTTGTTTCAAAATCATGCGTGTCGATATTAAGAGAAAGTCTGATTTCTTTAATCTCAATTGTTTTCTGGTTTTTCCTTGCTTCTTTCTCTTTTTTTGCCTTTTCAAATCGGAACTTGCCGTAGTCCATTATTTTGCAAACGGGAGGCTTTGCCATGGGCGCAATTTTAACAAGGTCAAGATTTCTTGATTCTGCAATCTTGAGAGCCTCGTCTGCGGACATGATGCCGAGCTGCTCGCCGCTGTCGGAAATAACTCTGATCTCACGGTCACGGATTTCCTCATTGATTTGCTGTTCTTTGCTGCTGATGTTGAAGCACCTCCAAAAAATAAATTAAAAAGCGAGGGCAGGAATATCCTGACCTCGCTGAAATCAACGCTTTTATCGGGCATACGCCCGCCTTAAAATAAGAAGCTATTGACCGACTCAGGACTTCCCCCGGAAGGTGAGAGCAAACCTGCTCTGCTTTATTGTGCAAGTTATTTTATAACATATCCCCCGAAATGTCAAGGGTTTTTTGAAATTTTTTATCCCGACCTCATACAATTCATTTCATCCGCACCTTACCAATCCTCAACCCTGCGAGCTGCGATTTTTGATTTCGGAACGCCGGGGACGGCGTTCCCTACCGAACCGATTATTAAATCCGGAACAATTCAGCCATTCCG
>JAEDKI010000109.1 GCA_016295895.1 Clostridiaceae bacterium
CTGACATCACGGTCGCCTTATATGATGTAGTGTGCATCGCAAATCGGGATTTGACGGTACATATGACAAACTCCGTCAAACCATGTAGGGGAGGCGTTTCGCCTCCCGCGGGACGGGAAACCCGTCCCCTACGAGGAAAAACCAACAAAACGGCAAATTGGAATTTGACTCCCTCCGTCACGGCTTCGCCGTGCCACCGACTGAGGCGGGAACGAAAAACGGGCGACCACACAGGGTCGCCCCTACCTTCATGTGCCGCAGGCACACTTCATTTCTTCATTTAATCCGGGGCTATCCCTGCGATTTGTATGTCATTTTCAAAATCTTATTGCTTACCGCATCAACAAAAACAAGCACCTCGTCTTCGCCGAGCAAACAAACGGCAAGGCGGCAAAGTCTCTCTCTGCCTTCAATTTCCGCAAGGCAAAGCTCTGAGCTTTTCAGAACGAGTTCATCGGGCAGAATCGGGCGGATATCCGCATTCCCCGAATAGTTGACAATATCCGCTCTGTAATTCCGGATGTAGTCAAAAGCGTTAAAATAAGTCACTTTGCCGCTTGCAAGGCATACGCTCAACTCAACGCATGAAGTGAGCAAAAGAATCCCGTTAACCCTTGGAGCAAAAATAAAAACGCAGGTCATCTCCTCCTGCTTCTCCTCAAAAAACTGCATATCATAATATCCGTGCTTATTCAGAAACTCAGAAGCGATTTTTTGCGCCTGAGCCGCCGAATAAGCGCTTTTACTGCACGGCATCGGATTAACAAGGCTTATCAGCATCCCGCCTTTCCTGCTGATTTCCGCCGCCGCATCGTCATGGAAAAAGGAATAAACCTCTGTTCCGTTTTCGTCCTTTAATTCGCCGCCCCGCAGAAGCACCGGCTCAATTCCGAGCGCCTGCCCCGCTTTTTCTCTCGCCTTCTCCTCGGTCACACTCTCCGAATCCGCAAGAAAAGCCGACTTCTTTCTGCCCGGATAAGCCGAGGCAGTCAGCGAAAATAATTCTTCCTCGCTTCCGTTTGAATAATCAATATAATCCTCAAAATACGGGGTATCGTTTTTATTGAACACCTCGCCGTGCTCGCTGAGCGAATATTCTCCGCTCAGAACCGCCGATGAAACGCCGCTGAGATGATAATAGACCTCCATTGCGTAATCCGAAAGCTTCAGCGCCTCCGAGCGCTCATTCTCGCTCCCCGAAAAGTTTTCCGCAAAATCATAGACCTTTTCACCAAAACCAATTATATTCTTTGCTTTTTCGCCGTCAAAGCAGGCTGAAGCCGCCACCGCTCCGAGCGCACGGGAGCAGACATATGCCGAGCTGTCCTGAACCGTGTCGGCGGTTGAAACGCCCATAAGCCGAAGCCCTCCGCTAAGCTCACGGTAATATTCACAGAGCGAAGCAAGCCCCGTGAGCCTCACTCTTTCAAGCGTTTCTTCATAATCCGCCTTTGCTTTCTGAGAAATATAACCGCTGAGCGCAAGCACAGCACACAGCGCCGAAAAATACGAAACAATTCTGATAAACTTACGCCGTCTCATAAAAAATCACCCTGCTTTCACTATAAAGTGTTGCAGGGTGAAAAATTTTTATTCAAGGTAATATTTTTTTGCCGCAGAGCAGAGTTAAATCATGCTCTCCTCCCACGAATCAAACGGCTTTATGCCAAAAATCGAGGCAACGGTGGGAGCAACATTGGCAAGGCCGAAGCTACCATCTTTGATTTTATATTCATTCTTTGAATAAATGATAAACGGAACGGCGTTGAGCGAATGAGCTGTTCTGACCTGAACAACGCCTTTTTTATTCTTTTCAAGCATTTCGTCCGCATTGCCGTGGTCAGCCGTGATAAGAACGGTAAAGCCGTATTCATCTGCCGCCGCAAGAACTCTGGCAAGCCCGAGATCAACCGCTTCAACGGCAACGATGGTTGCGTCAAGGCTTCCCGTATGACCTACCATATCGCCGTTGGGATAATTGCAACGGATAAAGTCATACTTGCCGCCCTTCATGGCGTCGATAACCGCATCCGTAACCTCTGCCGACTTCATCCAGGGGCGCTGGTCAAATGAAACTCTGTCAGAGGGAATTTCCATATAGGTTTCAAGCTCCTCGCTGAACTTTTCGCTTCTGTTTCCGTTCCAGAAATAGGTTACATGACCGTATTTCTGAGTTTCGGAAACTGCAAACTGAGTCATTTTGTGAGAAACAAGCAGTTCGGAAAGAGTATCCTTGATTTCTGGCGGGTTAACAAGATAGTTTTTCGGGAGCTGAAGGTCTCCGTCATACTGAAGCATGCCCGCATAGGCAACATCGGGCTTTGCTCCTCTGTCAAATTTATCAAAATCGTCATAATCAAAAGCCATGCTGAGCTCAAGCGCTCTGTCGCCACGGAAATTGAAGAGAATTACGCTGTCGCCGTCTTTGATTCTGCCAACGGGCTCGCCGTTTTCGGCAATAACAAAGGGAGGCAAATCCTGGTCGATAACTCCCGCAATTTCGGCACGGTAGGTTTCAACGGCTTCCTTTGCAGAAGCAAACTGCCTGCCCTCGCCCTTGACATGGGTTTCCCAGCCGAGCTTAACCATATTCCAATCCGCCTCATAGCGGTCCATGGTGATTTTCATTCTGCCGCCGCCCGAAGCAATTCTTGCATCAAACGAGCCGTCCGAAAGCTCGGCAAGCTTAGCTTCAAGCTGCTCAACATAGACAAGAGCGGAGGTTGCGGGAACATCTCTGCCGTCAAGCAGGATATGAACTCTTGCGGACTTTATGCCGCATTCCTTTGCCTTTTCGAGCATTGCAAAAAGATGAGAAATGTTTGAATGAACATTGCCGTCGGAAAGCAGACCGATAAAGTGCATTGAAGAACCGTTTTCAACGCAGTTTGCGGAAAGCTTTTTCCACGCCTCGGATTCATAAATTTTGCCCGACTCAATTGATTCGTTAACGAGCTTTGCGCCTTGAGAATAAACCTGACCGCAACCGAGCGCATTGTGGCCGACCTCGGAGTTGCCCATATCGTCATCCGACGGAAGGCCAACCGCCGTTCCGTGCGCTTTGAGACGGGTGTTGGGGCATTCCTTTAAAAGCCTGTCAAGCACGGGAGTGTTTGCAAGCGAAACGGCGTCGCCGAGACCTGTTTTTGAAAAACCTACGCCGTCCATAACAACAAGAAGAACTTTTTCTGACATTTCAGTTTCCTACCTTTTATAATAAGTCGGGTAAAGAGACGAACGCCGCTTTACCCGCTCCGATTTTTTTATTTGCTTGCCGCCTCAACTATTTTTGCGAATTTCTCCGCAACAAGTGAAGCTCCGCCGATAAGTCCGCCGTCAACATCATACTGAGCAAGAAGCTCTGCGGCGTTGCCGTCGTTCATCGAACCGCCGTACTGAATAACGAAATGATCGGAGGCATCCTTGCTGTAAAGCTCAGCGATAAGAGAACGGATAACCGAGCAAACCTCGTTTGCCTGCTCGGGAGTTGCGGTAAGACCCGTTCCGATAGCCCAAACCGGCTCATAAGCAATGATGATGTTTGCAAGCTCAGCTTCCGAAACGCCCGAAAGAGCAACCTTGGTCTGCTTTCTGACGATTTCGTCGGTGATGCCGAGCTCTCTCTCGCCGAGAACCTCGCCGACGCAGAGGATTACTTTAATACCTGCGTTAAGAGCGGCTCTGACACGGTCACGAACCGTCTCGTCGGTCTCGCCGAAATACTGTCTGCGCTCTGAGTGACCGATAATAACATAAGGAACGCCCGCAGCCTTGAGCATCTGAGCGGAAACCTCGCCGGTGAAAGCGCCTTTTTCAGCCCAATGGCAGTTTTCTGCGCCGATTTTGATGTTTGAACCCTCGGCAGCCTCCATGGCGGCGTAAAGGTCAATGTAAGGAGTGCAAAGAATAACCTCGCAGTCAGCGCCCGCAACAAGGGGCTTCATCTGCTCAATAAGAGCCTTTGTCTGCTCGGGAGTGTTGTTCATTTTCCAGTTGCCCGCAATGACGGGTTTACGAAGTGATTTATCCATTAATTAAACTTCCCTTCAATGTTTTCAATAGTAGCAATCCGATTGCCATTTGAGCGGATTTTCGTCAATGTATTGCCAAATTTCATCATAATCCGATTGGTTGCGTATTATGTGGTCGTGATAGGAACGCTGAAAAACAGGGAAACCGATTTGCTTTGAAATTGAACCTTTGAACTGCTTAACTATCCTTGAGACTGTAGGGGCGACCTGCGGTCGCCCGTATTCATCGGACAAAATCATTATTATCATGTGGATATGATTAGGCATGACAACATATTTATCAATAAGAACAGCGTTATAAATCGAACTGATTTTATTAATCTCAAAATCAACTAATTTTCCGATTTCAGATAACTGCGCTTCATTCGGGCGAACACAGTTCGCCCCTACGCTGTTCCGGAACAATTTCTTCTTGTCTTTTGTGCACAGCGTTATGAAATATGCACCGCATGAAGAATAATCATATCCGTTTAACCTTATTGATTTCCGTTTCGGCAATACTTCGGTATTTGGCATTATTACTTATCGTTAACTGCCTCGATGCCGGGGAGTGCCTTGCCCTCAAGGAATTCGAGCGATGCGCCGCCGCCGGTTGAAATGTGGGTCATCTTGTCGCCGAATCCGAGGGTATTAACAGCAGCCGCAGAATCGCCGCCGCCGATGATTGTAACTGCATCTGTCTCTGCAAGTGCCTTTGCAACTGCGATTGTGCCGTTTGCAAGTGAGGGATTCTCAAAAACACCCATGGGGCCGTTCCAAACAACGGTCTTTGCGGATTTAACTTCGCTTGCGAAAAGCTCGCAGGTCTTGGGGCCGATGTCAAGGCCTTCCATGTCTGAGGGAATCTGATCTGCGGGATAGTCGATTGTATCAACGGGAGCGTCGATGGGATCGGGGAAATCCTTTGCGCAGAGGGTATCAACGGGAAGAAGAAGCTTAACGCCCTTTTCCTCTGCCTTTGCAAGCATATCCTTGCAGTAGTCAATCTTGCTTTCGTCAAGCAGAGATTTGCCGACATTGTATCCTTTTGCGGCAAGGAAGGTGTAAGCCATGCCGCCGCCGATGATGAGGGTGTCGGCTTTATTAAGAAGATTCTCAATAACGTTGAGCTTGTCGGAAACCTTTGCACCGCCAAGAATGGTAACGAACGGTCTTTCGGGATTTTCAACGGCATTGCCGAGATATTTAAGCTCCTTGCCCATAAGGTAGCCTACTGCTGCCTCCTCAACGAAAGCGGTTACGCCGACGGTTGAGCAATGTGCTCTGTGAGCTGCGCCGAATGCGTCGTTAACATAGATATCGCAAAGGCTTGCAAGATCCTTTGAGAAAGCCTCGCCGTTCTTTGTCTCCTCTGAGCGGAAACGGGTGTTCTCAAGAAGAACAACATCGCCGTCTTTCATTGCTGCAACTGCTGCCTTGGCATTCTCGCCGACAACGGTATCGTCAGCGGCAAAAACAACCTCTTTGCCGAGCTTCTCGCTGAGTCTCTTTGCAACGGGAGCAAGTGAGAACTTTGCTTCGGGGCCGTTCTTGGGCTTGCCGAGGTGAGAGCAGAGGATAACCTTTGCGCCGTCATTTATAAGCTTCTGAATCGTGGGGAGAGCTGCGTTGATTCTGTTTTCGTCGGTGATAACGCCGTCCTTGAGAGGAACGTTGAAATCACAGCGAACAAGAACTCTCTTTCCCTTTGCGTTAATGTCGTCAACTGTTTTTTTGTTAAGTAAGCTCATTTGTGTCAATCCTTTCAGAATTTGTGTTTTGTCGGCAAAAAATATTGCCGGGCACATACTTTACCAAATATATATTTTATATTATTATGTCAATTTTTTCAAGTATTATTTATCGGCAAAACGCCGAATATATGCCGTTTTTGCATTAAACTTTTATAAAATAGCGGATTTAATCGGCGAGTTCTTCCGAAACGGCGGCTCAAAGGCTCAAAAAGTCTCTTTTCCGTCTTGACTTTGCATTCTTTTTTTGATAGAATATGTACTGCTCGTCAAGCCGCCGAAAGGTGCAGACGATAAACAATTGAATATCAGCCCCGATAGTTCAACGGATAGAATAAGGTCCTCCTAAGACTTAGATATCGGTTCGATTCCGGTTCGGGGTGCCAAAAAAACCGTGAAGCCTTTATTATACAAGGTTTCACGGCTTTTGTTTTTATTTTTTATTTTTTCTGAGATGCTTTATCATGATTATTCCGCCTACCACAAAAGCAAGCCCCGTAAGTGCCGAAAAAATTGCCGGAAGAATGGCGGGCATTCCGAGCATGCCGACGGCTCCACCTTTAAAAATCGTTGCGATAACCGAAACCACACTGATAAACCGTTGCAGACCGAGTAAAAGAAGCACGACCCCAAGAATCCAGCCGTAATTTCGGAACAATGATTCGCCTTTACTCACAATCTTGTCCGAAGTATCAATGCTTTCTTCCGTCTGAGGAAAAATATACTCTTCTTTACTGTCATCCAGAAGATAATCGGTTGAAACCGAAAAAATTTTCGCAATCTCCGGAAGCTTTGCCGACTCAGGAATGCTGTCACCCGTTTCCCACTTTGAAACCGACTGACGGGAAACCGAAAGCTTTTCGGCAAGCTCATCCTGTGACCAACCGAGCTTCTTCCTGAGTCTGTAGATCTTTTCGTTAATTTTCATGCTGTCTCCTCCTTGTAAAAGCTTAGGCAGAATTATAGCAACGGCACGTCCGAAAAGCAATACACCATTCCCGACAGTTTCGCAACCGGCAGTTGCAATCGGTTGCAAATTGTGTTTTTTTGCCTTTTTTGAACACTCCTCAACTGAAAATCAGCCGGAGTCCCGGCTGATTTCATGTGTCTACGCAGTTTTTT
>JAEDKI010000110.1 GCA_016295895.1 Clostridiaceae bacterium
GCGTTATAACCTCAACGCCGCCCCATCTTTCAAAGCCCGAGGATTCGGGCAAGGCAAAGGGGTTTGACGAGATTTCCGTTGATATCGGCATGAGTCGTGAAGAAGCCCTGAAGCTTGTTTCCCCCGGAGACAGAATAACTTTTAACGGAAATTATGAAAACCTGCTCGGAAGCAGAGTGTGTTCGCCTGCAATTGACGACAGAGCGGGCATTGCGGCTATTCTTCGCTGCCTTGAGCTTCTTGACGGCAAAAAGCTTGACTGCACGCTGAGTGTTTTGTTCTCCGTTCAGGAGGAAACCACGGGCAGCGGAGCGCAGACGGGCGCATTTTCCGCTCAGGCGGAGGAAGCGATTGCCGTTGATGTCAGCTTCGCTTTCGCTCCGGGGATCAGCAGAGAAAAATATGCTTCTCTCGGCGGGGGTACCATGGTAGGCTATGCTCCGTCACTCGATTATGAAATGAGCCGCAGGCTGAGCGAGCTTGCGGAGGAAAAAGGAATTTCCAATCAGACCGAGGTAATGGGCGGCAAAACGGGAACAAACTGCGACCAAATTCAGACCTCGGGCAGAGGGGTTAAAACAGCCTTGCTTTCAATCCCTTTGAGAAATATGCACACAGCCGCCGAGGTCTGCGACCTTGCGGATATTGAAAGCACGGCAAGGCTTCTTGCCGAATATATTTCGGAAAGGGGCGGCGTTAATGCTTGAAATGATTAAAGAACTGTGCGCCCTGCCGGGAATATCCGGCAGAGAAAACGCCGTTCGTGAATATATAATTGAAAAAATCAAAGATTATGCCGAATACAGCGTTGACCCGCTCGGCAATCTTATTGTGTTCAAGAAAGGCAAAAATCCTGCCAAAAACAAGGTTATGATTGACGCCCATATGGATGAGGTCGGATTTATCATAACTTCGATTGATTCCGAGGGATTTCTCCGCTTTGAAAAGGTCGGAGGAATCGACACCCGTGTTTTTGCGGGCAGAACCGTAAGGGTCGGAGAAAAGGCGGTCTGCGGTGTTTTCGGCATAAAGCCGATTCATATGCTTGAAAAAAGCTCGGAAGCGGATATGCCCAAAGCCGATGAGCTTTATATTGACATCGGAGCAAAAAGCAAGGAAGAAGCGGCGGAATATGTCCGCCCGGGCGATATGGCTTGGTTTGCCGACGGCTTTGCCGAATTCGGAAACGGATTCATAAAATCAAAGGCTCTTGATGACAGAGTCGGCTGTGCAATGCTGATAGAAATGATCAGAAGCGAGCTTGAATATGACGCATGGTTTTCATTCAGCGTTCAGGAGGAAATCGGCACAAGGGGAGCACAGACTGCGGCATTCACAATTGACCCCGATTACGCAATCGTTGTTGAAACGACCACGGCGGCGGATATTTCGGGCGTTAAGGATGAAAAAAGAGTTTGCATTTGCGGCGAGGGCGGCGCAGTTTCGTTCATGGACAGAAGCACGCTTTACGGCAGAGAGCTTTTTGACAGGGCGTTTGAGGTTGCCGAAAGAGACGGCATAAAATGTCAGACGAAAACCCTTGTTGCCGGCGGCAACAATGCAGGCGCAATTCATAAAAGCAGAGGCGGAGTTAAAACCCTTGCAATATCGGTTCCCTGCCGCTATCTTCATTCCCCGGGCTGTGTCATAAAATATGACGATGCGCTTGAAAGCCTGCGTCTTGTTAAGGCAATGGCGGAGGAATTCGCAAAATGGTAAGTCTTATTAACGAAAAGTCACAGCTTGATTTTTTACCCGCAGACCCGTTTGCGGCAAGGATAACTGCGATTTTTGAAACTTACGGTGCATCCCAAAGCTTTGCCTTTTTCTGGGTTCAGACTATCGGGGGAGTTCCGACGGCGGCTGTCAGCAGAGTTGACGGCAGCGCAACCTTATTCTGCGCTGAAAATGCGGATTATGAGGAGCTTTCATCATTTTTGTCGGCTGTCGGATTCTCTGATATCACCTGCCGTGCGGATTGCGCCGAAAGGCTCGGTTTGCCGATAAAAAAGACATCGTTTATAGTGCGTTTCTGCGGCAATGAGGCTGAGCTTCCCGCCGCAGACATACTTAATGATTATGATAAAAAAGAACTTTATGCTTTGCTGACCGAATGCGGCTTTGAGCTCGGAGATTACGGGAGCTTTCTTGCCGATGTTTGTGCAAGGCTTGCCAAAGGAACTGCCTCGCTTGCCGCCGTTCAGAGCGGCGGAGAGCTTTCTGCCTGCGCTTTTGCTCTTTTTGAGGGCGAAAAAAGCGTTTTGCTCGGAGCTGTTGCCACAAGACCCTCTGCAAGGGGCAGGGGATACGCCTCTGCGCTTGTCGGCTCTCTTGCAAATGAGAAGTCGGAAAAGGCGGTTTTTCTGTTTTGCAGAAACGATTCGCTTGCGGATTTTTATCATAAAATCGGCTTTGAAATCTGCGGACGCTGGGCTGTCTGCTGAATTAATTCAATATTATCAAGGAGGAAATACTATGTCACCGCTGTTTATTGTTACCGTTGCTTTGACTGCGTTAACTACCGTTTTTGCTTTCGCCTGCATAGCTCAGCGGCGAAAAGGAAAAGCTTTTCAGGGAATGCTCTGCAAATTCATGGCAAGCTTTGGTTTCATTTCGGTCGCCGTTGTCGGCTACTGCATGAATCCGACGGATACATATTATTTCTGCCTGGTTTGTTTTGCTCTGCTTTTCGGATTTTTCGGCGATGTTCTTCTCGGAATCAAAGAGATTGCGCCGACATTCAGAGGAAAACTGATTCCGCTCGGAACGGCGTATTTTCTTGTCGGTCATATTTTTTATCTCTGCGCTTTCATCACCAAAGGCGGATTCAACCTTGCCGCCCTGATTGTCGGAATTCTCGGCGGAGTGTTCTGCGCAGTTATGATGAAAGTGCTGAAAATGAAGATTGATAACAAGCTGAAGATAATGCTGACGGTATATTATGCCGCTTTGGTTTATAAGGTTTCCGCTTCGGCTGTGCTTGCTTTCGGCAGCAGAAGCCCCGCATTCTGGCTTGCTTTTGCGGGTTCGGTGCTGTTCCTGATAAGCGATTCATGCCTGAGTTTGCTCTATTTTACGCCCGTTAAGAAGAAAAATAATTGGGTAACCGTCGAGCTTTCAACATATTATCCGGCGCAGATTCTGCTTGCTTTGTCGGTTGCCGTGATGTGAGGAAACATAAACATGAAATATTCAATAATCAATATATTCATTACAATCGTTGTTCTGATATCTTCGGTTATCCGTGTTGATTTGGGCTACGGATTGAACCCGACCTGCAAGACGGTGAATCTTGACGGATATGAGCTGGTCTGGCAGGATGAATTTGACGGAACCGAGCTTGACCGCAACAAATGGAATGACAATCAGAGCGTTGATAAAATTCATTGGGGTGCGGTTCGCAGGGGCGGTTATTGGCACAGAGATATGATAAGCGTATCTGACGGCAATCTTCATATCCGCACAAAATACCTTGATGAAAAAGCCGCTTCGGAATACGGCGGAGACTACAAAGAGGGCTGGTACACGGGATATATAACAACCCGTGATTCAAACCCCACGAACGAAGCTGACCCCGACTTTTTCCTTTACGGATATTATGAAACACGCTGTATTCTGCCTCAGGGGCAGGGGCTTTGGTCGGCATTCTGGATGATGAACGAGGGTGTTTTCAATGTTGACGGCAGCGGTCGTGACGGCACGGAAGTTGACATTTTTGAAGGCTTCGGCTATGAGCAGGGTGAAAAGAAAACTGCGGACTGCGTCTCGGTCAACCTCCATTGGGACGGCTACGGAGAATCGCTTCAGAGCTATCGTGTCGGCAGCTTTTATGCCCGCAATCCCTATACCGAATATAATACATACGGAGTTATGTGGACTCCCGATGAATACATTTTCTATATTAACGGCCGTGAGTGCGCCCGAACGGATAAGGGCGGAGTTTCGCAGAATCCCGAATGTCTTCTGCTTTCTGTTGAAATTGCGGGAGAAAACGGTGAGGCGTTCGGCTACGGCGATATAAACCTCAACAGCGGCGATGTTGATTTTATTGTTGATTATGTAAGAGTTTATCAGCTTGCAGGCTGATTTAATTAATGAAAAAGAGGAAGAGTGAATATGCTGACAAAAATTGCAATTAAAATTATGACAATGATTATGCCGCTGGTGATTGCTCTCAACGGCTTTACGGTTTCGCTTCCGTTTTTTAACGGCAAAGCCGAAATCGATTATGTTTTTGCAAATGACGCCGCAGGTTCAGCGGCGGGAACGGTCACGGTTTCTTCGCCCGTCAACGGTTCCTATGAGCTTTATTGGGGAACCGGAGATAACGAGAAGCTTTCGGTTGAAGTTAAGGGCTATGAAGTGTTTTACAGCGAATTTGCCGAGCTCACCGTCAGCGGCGGCAAGGGGAGCACGGATATTTATGAGTTCACGGCAATTCCCGAGGGCGCAGAGAGCGTGCTTGCATTCAAAAACAAGGCGTTTATGGGCTCAGCCGAGCTTCCCGAAGAAAAGATTGCCGACAACGGCGAAAAAATATATTCTTTCGGCGCATTGAGCGATCTTCATTTCAACCGCTATAATCTGTCTCTGACAGGCGATGACGCTGAGATAACTTTCCCCAATGCCCTGAATTTCCTTGACGGATTCGGAATATCGTTTGTCGGAATGTCGGGCGACCTTTCAAGCAACGGCGAAAGAGATTCCTTTGAAAAGTTCCACAGAATTGCGTCGGATTATGATTTCCCCGTTTATACCTCAACGGGCAACCACGATGTTTCAAACAAATACAGCCTTGAAAATTGGCAGGAGCTTGTCAATGCAGGCGTTTACGGCGAGAACAAGGCGGACGGAGTTATTAATGTTTCCGAAAACGGCATGGATTTCGTTTATCAGCCGCCCGAGGGCAGGGGAGATATCTTTATTTTCCTTTGCCAGTATCAATGGGATTATAACAAAGACACAAGCCGTATTCTGACCGATGAACAGCTTGATTGGCTTGAAAATCAGCTTGAAGAATACAAGGACAGAAAGGTGTTCCTTTTCTTCCACACATTCCTGAACGCTCCCGGTGATAACCCTTATATGGGTGAGGGCAATCTGATAAACAATCTCGGAGTTAAATACAATCTTTCGTTCACGGCGGGAACTCCCGACGAAGCCCGTTTCCGTCAGCTTATGAAAGACTATAAGAATGTATTTTTCTTCAACGGTCATTCTCATTGGACATACGATATGTATAAGCTCAATCCTCAGATTAACATAACGAACTATGACGGAGAATACGCAACAATGATTCATATTTCAAGCGTTTCATCGCCGAGAAGCACAACTGCGAATTCTGCGGCAACGGTTGAAAACTGTATGCGTAAATCCGAGGGAATGCTTGTCACGGTTTATGATGACTGCATTGTTTTCACGGCATGTGAATTTTTCTCGGGCGAGCTTCTTGCATACGCAACCTACAGATGCGAAATATAAACGGAAAAACATACCGTCGGGCGGCATTTGCTTCCCGACGGCTTTTTCTTATGAATTGCTTTTGATTTTCTTGATTGCGCCTTTTTCAAGCCGTGAAACCTGTGCCTGCGAAATTCCGATTTCCTGAGCAACCTCCATTTGCGTTTTTCCTTGCATGAAACGGAGATAAAGAATATTTTTTTCCCTCTTGTTCAGATCTCTCATTGCCTGCTTGAGCAGAATTTCATCAAGCCAGTTTTCTTCGCTTTCCGCTCCTCCGATCTGATCCATAACATAAATCGTATCTCCGCCGTCGGAATAGACAGGCTCGTTGAGCGAAACCGGCTCAACAATTGCGTCAAGAGCCATAACCACGCTCTCTCTGTCCGTTCCAAGCTCCTTTGCAATTTCCTCGGGAGTGGGGTCACGCTCAAGCTCATTGATAAGACGCTCCCTGACCTGCATTGCGTGATAAGCGGTGTCTCTGACCGAGCGGCTGACCCTGACGGGGTTGTTATCCCGCAGATGCCGTCTGACTTCGCCGATTATCATGGGGCAGGCATAGGTGCTGAAGCGCACATCGAGGCTCATGTCAAAATTATCAATTGCTTTAATAAGACCTATACAGCCGACTTGAAAAAGGTCGTCGGGATTTTCGCCCCTGTTTGAAAATCGCTGGATAACGCTCAGAACAAGTCTGAGATTGCCCGTCACGAGATCTTCACGGGCTTTTTTGTCGCCCGCTCTTGCCTTCTTGAGAAGCTCCATTTTTTCGCTTTCTTTGAGAACCTTCAGTTTTGCGGTGTTAACTCCGCATATTTCAACCTTGTTGAACTGCAAAAAATCACCCCGATACATTTGATGGCAATATCAGTATTGCCTGTTTGTATCGGAGTTATTATTATCTTTATTTTTATTCGCCGAACATTCCGTTCCACATGGCATTTCTGAGAGAGCCGTTATAATCGCTGCCCTCCTGCCAGTTAAATATGCCGCCGAAACCGTTTTCTTTGACCCAATGAGCCTTTTTGACGATTGATTCGGGCGTGTCAATTCCGAGCTTTGCGCCATCGATGATTATATAGTCCTGATCTTCGCCCCGTTCAAGGCTTGCCTTGCCACGGCTGACAAGCTCGGTCAGATAATCGTATCCGACCCAATTGTATTTTTCGGTTTTGCTCCTTGCATAAAAAGGAACGCCGAGAATGAGCTTGCTCTTGTCAATGAGCTTTGCCCAATCGTTCATGTTCTTAACAGTCAGCGCAAAGCTTGAATGGTCGCAGTCTGTCATGTCATAGGTCATAACGTTAACAAAATCAAAAACACCGTTCAGAAGCGAATAATCAAGGTCGCCCCAAAGGTCGCTGCCGACTGCGGCGGTCAG
>JAEDKI010000111.1 GCA_016295895.1 Clostridiaceae bacterium
CTATCGTGCCGCCGCCGAGAACAACATCTCCGTCATAAAGCACTGCCGCCTGACCTGGCGTTACAGCCCTTTGCGGCTCGTCAAAAATGATATGAACCGTATCTTTGAACTCGTTTGTGAAATTGAACACATAAAAAGGCATTCCGAGCTGATAAGCAACGCTTCTTGCGTCTTCAACATCGTCGAGAGAACAGCAGGTGCGTGAGCGTTCAACTCCCGCATCCTCGTTATCATAAAGCTTCATCGTACAGCCGATGCATTCAAATCCGCTGTCTGCGGTCAGCTTTGCGGCAAGGCTTGAATCAACACCGCCGCTCATGGCGATAAGCGCTTTCATCGTTAATTTTCGCAGCAATGGCCGCAGCTTTCG
Source organism: Clostridiaceae bacterium (assembly GCA_016295895.1). Taxonomy (GTDB): domain Bacteria; phylum Bacillota; class Clostridia; order Oscillospirales; family Acutalibacteraceae; genus CAG-177. The sequence goes on from JAEDKI010000111.1 coordinate 371, forward strand.
CAGTCGGGGAATTGGGAATGATCGTATTCGATTCCGTTTTTATCGTAATAATCCTTGATTGCGGATTTGATTGCCTCCTCTGCAAGCACCGAGCAATGGAGCTTGTGCGCAGGCAGGCCGTCAAGAGCCTCTGCAACAGCTTTGTTTGTAAGAGTCAGAGCCTGCGAAAGCGGCTTGCCCTTTATCATCTCGGTTGCCATTGAGCTTGACGCAATTGCCGAGCCGCAGCCAAAGGTTTCAAATTTCACATCTTCAATTATATCATCTTTGATTTTCAGATAGATTTTCATTATATCTCCGCACTTGGCGTTGCCGACCTCGCCGACTCCGTCTGCATTTTCGATAACGCCTACATTTCTCGGATTGCGGAAATGATCCATTACTGTTTCGCTGTATAATGCCATGGTGAATCCTCACTTAATAATAAAATCTCGTTTCCCCGCCTCAAGATCGCTCCACACGGGAGACATCTTTCTCAGATAATCAACCACTTCTGCAGTTGCCTTGATTATATAATCGACCTCATCGGCGGTGTTTTCATCGCCGAGAGAAAGGCGCAGAGAACCGTGGGCTATTTCATGCGGTCTGCCCAAAGCGAGCAGAACATGGCTCGGGTCAAGCGAACCCGAGGTGCACGCAGAGCCTGACGAAGCGGAAATTCCCTTGTCATCGAGCAAAAGCAGGAGCGATTCGCCCTCGATGCCCTCAAAGCAGAAGTTGACATTGCCGGGCAGTCGGTTTTCACTGCTGCCGTTCAGAACGGAATGCGGAATTTTTGAAAGCCCGTCAATAAGCCTGTCTCTCAGAGCGGAAATTTTAACGGAATTTTCATCAATTTTTGCGCATGCGTCCTCAAGAGCCGCCGCCATGCCCATAACTGCGGGAATATTTTCGGTTCCCGCTCTTTTGCCTCTCTCCTGCCCTCCGCCGTAGATAATATTTTCAAGGCGGATGCCTTTTTTGGAATAAAGCACTCCGATTCCTTTCGGACCGTGGAATTTATGAGCCGAGAGCGACAGCATGTCTATATTTTGCTTTTCAACATCAATTTTCAGATGTCCTGCCGCCTGAACGGCATCGGTATGGAACAATACGCCGCTTTCTCTGCACACCCTGCCGATCTCTTCAATGGGCTGAACCGTTCCGATTTCGTTGTTGGCATACATGACGGTGACAAGACAGGTGTCGGGTCGGATTACAGCTTTGACCTGTTCGGCGGTCACGAAGCCGTCACCGCTGACGGGCAGAAGCGTTATCTCAAAGCCTTGTTTTTCAAGCGATTCAAGCGTATGCAGAACCGCATGATGCTCAATTGCGGTTGAAATAATATGCTTTTTGTTTTTTCTCTCTCCCGCCCTCGCCGCAGAAACGATAGCCTGATTATCGGCTTCGCTTCCGCCCGAGGTAAAGGTTATTTCCTTAGCCGAGCATCCGATGCATTTTGCGATGCGTTCTCTTGCGCCGAAAAGCGCCTCCGCCGCCCTCTGACCGTCTGAATGAAGGCTCGACGGGTTGCCGTAAATCTCGTCAAAATACGGCAACATCGCATTAATTGCCGCCTTGCTCATCTTGGTTGTTGCGGCATTATCGGCATAAATTCTCATTGCAAAGGTTCCTTTCGTTTTGGTTGGTTTTAATTGTTAATCTGCAAAAAGAGGAGTTGACAGATATCTGTCGCCGGTATCCGGAAGCAGAACTACAATTGTTTTTCCCTCGTTTTCGGGGCGTTTTGCAAGCTCAATTGCCGCCCATGTTGCGGCACCGGATGAAATTCCGACAAGAACGCCTTCCTGTTTGCCGATAAGCTTTCCGGTTGCAAATGCGTCCTCGTTTGAAACCGTGATGATTTCGTCATAAACAGATGTGTTGAGAACCTCGGGAACAAAGCCTGCGCCGATTCCCTGAATCTTATGCGCTCCGGCAACACCCGTTGAAAGAACTGCCGATGTTGCAGGCTCAACCGCAACAACTTTGACAGTTGACTTTTTCGATTTCAGATATTCGCCTACGCCCGTAACCGTTCCGCCGGTGCCGACACCTGCAACGAAGATATCAACCTCGCCGTCGGTATCCTCATAAATTTCGGGGCCTGTGGTTTCTCTGTGAGCCTTGGGGTTGGCGGGATTGACAAATTGACCCGGAATGAAGCTGTCGGGAATCTCTTCGGCAAGCTCATTAGCCTTTGCGATTGCTCCCTTCATTCCCTTCGCACCTTCGCTGAGCACAAGCTCTGCACCGTAAGCCTTCATGAGCTGACGGCGTTCAACCGACATGGTGTCGGGCATAACAATAATGATTCTGTAGCCTCTTGCCGCCGCAACAGCCGCAAGGCCGATGCCCGTGTTGCCGCTTGTCGGCTCAATGATAACCGAATTCGGCTTGAGCTTTCCGCTTGCCTCTGCGTCATCAATCATTGCCTTTGCAACTCTGTCTTTAACTGAGCCTGCGGGGTTGAAATACTCAAGCTTTGCAACGATTTTTGCTTTAAGTCCGAATTCTTTTTCAATGTGTGTGAGTTCAAGAAGCGGGGTCTTTCCTATAAGTTCATCAGCTGTTTTATATATCTTTGACATAATAATTATCTCCTGTTTATCTTATTTTTATTATTATTTGATTGCCGCAAAACCGTTTTCAAGGTCTGCAATTATATCGTCTATATGTTCCGTGCCGATTGAAAGTCTGATTGTGCCGGGAGTGATGCCCTGATCGGCAAGCTCCTCCTCGGTGAGCTGACTGTGGGTTGTTGTTGCGGGATGGATTACAAGGCTCTTGACATCCGCAACATTGGCAAGCAGAGAGAAGATTTTGAGGTTATCGATGAATTTATGAGCGTTCTCAACGCCGCCTTTGATTTCAAATGTGAATATTGACGCTCCGCCGTTCGGGAAATACTTTTCGTAAAGCGCATGGTCGGGATGATCGGGAAGCGACGGGTGGTTGACTTTTTCAACAAGCGGATGATTTGAAAGATACTCAACAACCTTTTTGGTGTTCTCAGCGTGGCGTTCGATTCTCAGAGAAAGAGTTTCTGTTCCCTGAAGAAGCAGGAAAGCCGCAAAGGGAGAAATGCATGCGCCCGTGTCACGAAGCAGAACCGCTCTGATATAAGTCACGAAAGCGGCGGCTCCCACAGCCTCGGTAAAGGTTACGCCGTGATAGCTGGGGTTCGGAGCGGCGACTGCCGGATAATTGCCCGAAGCCGCCCAATCAAATTTACCCGAATCAACAATAATACCGCCGAGGGTCGTTCCGTGACCGCCGATGAATTTTGTTGCGGAGTGAACAACAATATCAGCGCCGTGTTCAATCGGTCTGATAAGATAAGGTGTGCCGAAGGTGTTGTCAACAACGAGGGGCAGACCGTGCTTATGAGCAAGCTCCGCAAGCGCATCAATATCGGGAATATCGCTGTTGGGGTTGCCGAGAGTTTCAATATAAACCGCTCTTGTATTTTCATTTATTGCATTTTCGACTTCTGCAAGGTCATGGATGTTGACAAAGCTTGCAGTTATTCCGAAGCCCGGCAAGGTGTGGGCAAGCAGATTGTAGCTGCCGCCGTAAATTGTCTTTTGAGCAACGATATGGCCGCCGTTCTGAGCGAGAGCCTGGAGAGTGTAATTAATAGCCGCAGCACCCGAAGCAAGAGCAAGAGCCGCAACGCCGCCCTCAAGAGCAGCTATTCTCTTTTCAAAAACATCCTGAGTGCTGTTGGTCAGTCTGCCGTAAATGTTTCCTGCATCCTGCAAGCCGAATCTTGCCGCCGCATGGGCGCAGTCATGGAAAACATATGAGGTTGTTGCATAAATAGGAACGGCTCTTGAATCGGTTACGGGGTCTGCGGTCTCCTGACCGACATGAAGCTGGAGGGTTTCAAATTTATAATCTGACATAATTATTATTTCCTTTCATCATTGAATGTTATTGCAGTTTAACAGAATTTACAGAAACAACAACAGCGCATTCGCCCGAAACGGAAATTTGCTCTTACGAGCTTTTCAAACAATATCTTCTTGTGTTTACTCATTTTTACCACCTACCTCTTAGGTTGGTATTATATTAGCACATAATTCCTACCTTGTCAATAGGTAATTTAGGTTTTTATGAAAATTTTTTGAAATTTCTTTGTTTCTCACAAATCGGGCTTTAACAGGCGGCAAAACGGTGAAATGATATTAATGTATTAAAATTATTTATTAAAATGCGTGTCAGATACTTGCATTTTTCAAAGAATATGGTAAAATTGTTTTTGATTTTGTTTTCTGAAAGGCAAAATCAAAAATATTACTATCTCTTTTGCTCGGCTTATAAAGCAACGAGTTATTATAGACAAGTTCAAAGAACAGAGAGGTCTTGTAATGGAATTTCTTTTTGAAAACTTATTCAATTTCACATGGCAACAGCTTGTCATGTGCCTGCTCGGCGGATTGCTTATCTACCTTGCCATTAAAAAGGAAATGGAGCCTACGCTCCTGCTCCCCCTCGGCTTCGGTGCAATCCTCGTTAACCTGCCCCTTTCGGGTGCAATCGACCAGATGGTCGGCGATGCGGTCGAGCGTGGTGCTCTGAGCGTTTTGTTTGACGCCGGTATCACCAACGAGCTGTTCCCGCTCATTTTGTTCATCGGCATCGGCGCAATGATCGATTTCGGTCCGTTGCTCTCAAACCCGAAGCTTATGATTTTCGGTGCAGCGGCTCAGTTCGGAATTTTCTTCACGCTCTGCCTCGCTTCGGTATTCTTCCCCATCAACGATGCGGCTTCAATCGCCATCATCGGCGCCGCAGACGGCCCGACTTCAATCGTTGTTGCTCAGAAGCTCAATTCGCAGTATCTCGGCGCAATTATGGTTGCGGCATATTCATATATGGCGCTCGTTCCCATTATTCAGCCGCCCGTTATCAAGCTGCTCACCACAAAGAAAGAGCGTTTGATCCGTATGCCCTATAAGCCCAAAGAGGTTAAGAAAATAACAAAGATTCTTTTCCCGATTGTTATTACCATCATCGCAGGCTTCGTTGCTCCCGCTTCGGTCAGCCTTGTCGGCTTCCTGATGTTCGGCAACCTCATCCGTGAATGCGGAGTTCTTGATTCACTTTCAGAAACGGCTCAGAAGGTTCTTGCAAACCTTGTCACCATTTTCCTCGGCATCACGATTGCTTCAAAAATGCAGGCGGAGCAGTTCCTCAAGAAAGAGACTCTGCTCATCCTCTTCCTCGGACTTATTGCATTTATCTTTGACACCGCAGGCGGCGTTCTGTTCGCTAAATTCATCAACCTGTTCCTTAAAAAGGACAAGAAGATTAACCCGATGATCGGTGCGGCGGGTATTTCGGCGTTCCCGATGTCCGGAAGAATCGTTCACAAGATGGGTCTTCAGGAAGATCCTCAGAACTTCCTGCTCATGCAGTCAATCGGCGTTAATGTTTCGGGTCAGATTGCATCGGTTATCGCCGGCGGTCTGATACTCAATTTCTTCATGAAGTAAGGAGAGAATAAATATGGAACCTATGAATTTTATTTCAAATCTTTCCTACATGGGAAAAGGAATGCTCTGCATAATGATTGTTATGGGCGTGCTTATCATTCTGACCTCGCTCCTTAACAAAATTGCTTCCGGCACAGGCAAAAAGAAAGATGACGAAAGCAAAAAAGACTGAGCAATCCAATCAATAAAACGATTCACCCCGACGGTTCCGGAATACCGAAGCCGTCGGGGTGATTTTTTGTTTCAGCATTCAAAAACGGCTTGTATCGAAGCACCGATACAAGCCGCTTTTCGCAAATGCGAATTATTTATTGATATTTGCTTTGAGAGTTTCAAGCTCCTCTTTGAGAGTTGCGGGAAGTCTGTCAAACTTAGCGTAAAACTCATCGATGCCCTTAACTTCTTCTTTCCAGAGCTCGGGATCAACGCTGAGGATTTCTTTAAGCTGAGCCTCGCTGACCTCGTCCTCGATTCCCTTGAGGTTGATATCCTCAGCCTTGGGAACATAGCCGATGGGAGTTTCAACAGCATCAACCTTACCCTCACAGCGGTCGATAATCCAATCAAGAACACGAAGGTTATCGCCGAAGCCGGGCCACAGGAAGTTGCCCTCGTCATCCTTGCGGAACCAGTTAACATTGAAGATCTTGGGAGCCTTCTCGGGATCGAGAGAAGCGCCGATATCAATCCAATGCTGCCAATAATCAGCCATGTTGTAGCCGCAGAACGGAAGCATTGCCATCGGGTCACGCCTTACAACGCCAACTGCACCCGAAGCCGCCGCCGTTGTCTCGGAAGCCATGATTGAGCCGACGAATACGCCGTGGTTCCAATCTCTTGACTGATAAACCAGCGGAGCAAGCTTTGCTCTTCTGCCGCCGAATACGAAAGCCGAAATGGGAACGCCGTTGGGATTCTCAAACTCGGGGCTGATGCAGGGGCAGTTCTTTGCGGGAGCGGTGAAGCGGCTGTTGGGATGAGCGCC
>JAEDKI010000112.1 GCA_016295895.1 Clostridiaceae bacterium
AGAGGAGACCGCTCAGGCTCAGAACGCCGAACCTGCTTCGGCGGCTGCGGAAGAAGAACCCACGGAAGAAAAATCCGAAACCGCAATTCAGGAAGAAACGGCAGACGATACGGATGAAAAAGGCGGCTCGGAACTTCCCGAAATCACAGAGGACGACATAATCGGCATTTTAAGCTCGGACGAGGTCAAAGACGCTCTTGAAGAACAGGGCGTTGACAGCGAAGAACTCATTGATGCCGTTGAAAACGGCGAAGTTGAAATCATTGTTGCCGAAGACGAAGAGGAGCAAAAGACCGCTCTTGAAAAATACTCTGATAATCTCAACAGCGTTTTTCAGCATGGCTTAACTGTCTTAGGCTACGGCGCAATCTTCATTATTCTTATTCCGGTTTATCCTCTGATGTGGGCAATCCCTCCCATCGGTGCCGCCGTTACGATTGCAGGCATTCCCATGGGCATTCTTGGAACACTTGCAGGAGCAGGCATGATTATCGCCTCACCCGTTATTGCGATTTTCACCGACGGTTCGGAGCTTCCTTATTGACAGAGTATCAAGGAAACCGTTAAATAAATCTGTAATCATCCTCCGTGTTGATATTTTCGGAAAACTGTGTTAAAATGTTCCGAGAAATCACACGGAGGTTTTTACATGATAGGAATTATCGGCGCAATGCACATTGAAATCGAAAAAATAAAAGCACTTATGGAAAATAAAACCATTGAGACCGTCAGCGGAGTTGAATATGTCAGGGGCACTCTCTACGGCAGAGAAATCATAGCCGCCGCCTGCGGAATCGGCAAGGTTGCCGCCGCAATGTGCGCTCAGACAATGATACTGAAATATTCCCCCGAATGCATCATCAACACGGGAGTGGGCGGAAGCCTCAGCACAAAGCTTTCAATCGGCGATATCGCCGTTGCCGAAAGCCTCGTTCAGCACGATATGGACACCTCGCCTCTCGGCGACCCCGTCGGTTTTATTTCGGGAATCAATGTTATAAACATGCCTTGCGATAAAAGGATAGTTGAAACTCTCGAAAAGGGCGTTTCGTCTCTCGGCTCGGTCAAGTCTGTCAGAGGCGTTATCGCTTCGGGTGATCAGTTCATCGCAAGCGCCGAAAAGAAGAATTTCATAACGGAAAATTTCAATGCAATCGTCTGCGAAATGGAGGGCGCAAGCATCGCCCAGGTCTGCTTCACAAACGGAGTGCCGTTCGGGGTTGTGCGTGCCGTTTCGGACTGTGCCGACGGCTCGTCTCACATGGATTATGCCGAATTCCTGCCGCTTGCCGCCGCAAACGCCGCTTCGCTGATTGAATATTTTGTTAAGCATAAATAAATATCAACGATTTTTCCCTTTCCTCACTTGACATTTGCGTTATCTGTGATAAAATAAAGAAAATATCGGATTTAACCGGCAATGGCGGCGGTGAATTAACCTCTGCTGTTGCCGATTTTGTTTTTTTCGGGCAATTTGCTGCATTTGTTTATAAAATATACATTATATCAATAAATTGTGCAGTATAATTTGTTGACAATCAACAATAAATCTGATAAAATAAAGTGAATATATTTATATTGTATTATTCTAAGGAGGAAATCAAAATGATTGATCAAAAAACGCTGGCTTATATCAATCTTTACGGCGTTCTCGGAACTCTTGAAAACCTCTGCGAGCTTGCTCCCGAGGCTCAGAGCATTCTGACGAACAAAAAGCCCATCAAAATCGGCTTTGACGTAAAGGACGGTCCGAGCGCAACAATCACCTTTGCAGGCGGCAAATGCCGCATGGAGCAGGGCTGCTCCAAGTGCGACGTTAAACTGCCGTTCAGCTCATGCGAAAAATTCAACGGCCTTATTGACGGAACCGTTACACCCATCCCCTCAAAGGGCTTTCTTCACATCGGTTTTCTTCTTAAAGATTTTACAAAGCTCACCGATCTGCTGACAAAGTATATGCGCCCCGACCCCGCCGACCTTGAAGATCCCGATTTCTTCAGAATCAGCACTTCTCTTATGCTTTACACAATCACCGTTGCAATCGCCCAGATTGGCAACAACGATGAAATCGGCAAATTCTCCGCCGATCACATGGTTGACGGCGAAATCGCATTCAGCATCAAAGACGGCCCTGCATCAACAATCAGAGTCAAAAACCACAGACTTCTCGGCATCAAGCAGCCCTGCGAGAATCCGAGAGCGGTTATGGAGTTTGAATCCATCGAGCTTGCAAGAGATCTTTTTGACGGCAAGGTTAACGCAGTTGCATGCATCGGCACGGGCTCTATCGTTATGAAGGGCATGATCTCCATGCTTGATAACCTTAACAGAATTCTTGACCGTGTTGCCCTGTATCTGGCATAAGGAGGAAGCACAATGAGCATTAAAGTTAATACATATGAAAAAAGCACGGAGCTCTTTCAGAGAGCAACAAAAGTAATACCCTCGGGTCTTTACGGCCATCAGGGCCCTGCCGAGGGCTGCTGCATCCCCGTTTCGGCTTATCCTCTTTTCAGTTCAAAAGCCAAGGGCTCATACTTCTGGGATGTTGACGGCAACAAGTTTATCGACTATATGTGCGCCTACGGCCCCAACGTTCTCGGCTACAATGACCCCGATGTTGACGCCGCCGCAATGGCTCAGGCAAAAATCGAAAACTGCGTTACCGCTCCCTCGTCAAAGATAATTGAATTTGCCGAGTGCCTCGTTGACACCGTTGCTTCCGCCGATTGGGCATTCTTCGCAAAGAACGGCGGCGACACAACGACTGCCGCTATCATGACTGCAAGAGCCGCAACTCACAGAAAGAAAATCATTTTCGTTAACGGCTTCTATCACGGCGTTGCTCCCTGGTGTCAGAAGGTTGACTATCCCGGCGTTCTGCCCGAGGATGTTGCAAACAACCTCTATGTTGACTGGAACGACTATGAGGGTCTTGAAAAAATCGTTGAAGAAAACGACGGTGAAATCGCCGCTTTCATTTCAACTCCCTATCTCCACGGTAACTTTATCGACAACGTTCTCCCCGCCGAGGGTTATTGGCAGAAGGTTCGCAATCTCTGCACCAAGAAGGGCATTGTTCTTATCATCGACGATGTAAGAGCCGGCTTCAGACTTGACCTTGCAGGCTCCGACCATTATTACGGCTTTGAGGCTGACCTTATCTGCTTCTGCAAGGCTCTTGCAAACGGCTGGAATGTTTCGGCTCTCTGCGGCAAGGAGTGGCTCAAGAGCGCAATCAGCGGTCTTTCATACACGGGAAGCTACTGGATGAGCGCAATTCCGTTCGCCGCAGGTATCGCCTGCATCGAAAAGATGAAGAAGCTCGACACCCCGACCCTGTTCCGCAAAAACGGACTTATGCTCACCGACGGTCTGAAAGCCGCCGCAGAGAACAACGGCTTCCACCTGAGCGTTTCGGGCGAACCCGCTCTGTTCTATCTCATGCTTAAAGACGACGATTCTCTCATGCTTCATCAGGAGTGGATTGCAGAGATCGTTAAGAGAGGCGTATTCATGACCAACCACCACAACCACTTCATGAACGCTTCACTCACCGAGGACGATATCAAGCAGACCATCGAGGTTGCGGAGGAAGCATTCCATGTTCTCCGCAAGAATCACCCCGAGCTCGGCTGATTCAGTTAAATATATTTTTTGAAATATAAAGGAGGAATACCCATGGCATTATCAAAGCAGGAATGGCTTGCGCTTGAGAAAAAGGCGCATGAACTGCGTAACCTTTGCCTTGACACTACCTATTGGGCAGGCAGCGCTCATATCGGAGGCGGCATGAGCGTTATGGATATGCTCACCATTCTCTACTACAAGTACATGAAAATCGACACTTCCAACGCTCAGTGGGAGGACAGAGACCGTTTCATTCTCAGCAAAGGTCATGCAGGCGTTGCATATGCATGCGTTCTCTGCGACCTCGGCTTCAACGACAAGGAGCAGCTCAAGACCTTCAACCTGACAAATTCCAAGATGGGCATTCATCTTGACTCAAACAAGGTTGTCGGCGCTGACGCTTCAACAGGCTCTCTCGGCCACGGTCTTTCAATCGCCCTCGGCACGGCTCTTGCCGCAAAGGTTCTGGGCAAAGATTACAAAACATATTGCATTCTCGGCGACGGCGAATGCGACGAAGGCTCCAACTGGGAAGCAGGCATGTCTGCCGCTCATTTCAAAGCCGATAATCTTATCTCCTTTGTTGACCGCAACGGCTGCATGATCGACGGCAAAACAGAGGATGTTATGAAGCTTGAACCCCTTGCAGATAAGTGGCGTGCATTCGGCTTCATCGTTAAAGAGGTTGACGGCCATAACTTCAACGAGCTCTCCGAAGCAATTGATTTTGCTCTTGAGAACAAAGGCGCTCCCGTTATGATAATTGCCAACACCGTTAAAGGCGCAGGCGTTGACTACATGGAGGGCGACTATAAATGGCATTACGGCGCTCTTGATGACGAAAAATACAACAAGGCAAAGGAAAGCCTTGACAGATACTATGAAAAACGCATCGCTCGTGCAGAAAAGGAGGGCATCTAATTATGGCAGGAGGAATGACCTACACAGCCGTTGAATCAACCAACTTCTCAACTGCTGAAATTTACGGAAAAGCTCTCTGCGAGCTTGGCGAAAAGCATCCCGAGGTTGTCGCTCTGACAGCCGACCTCGGCAAATCAACCAAGATCGGCATGTTCGGTGAGAAATTCCCCGACAGATTCTTCAACGTCGGCATCGCTGAGCAGAATATGTTCGGCATGGCTGCAGGTATGGCAAGAGCCGGCCTTGTGCCCTTCCTTTCAACCTTCTCGGTTTTCGCTTCTCTGAGAAGCGCAGACCAGCTTCACACCGACATCTGCTATCAGAATGTCAACGCAAAAATCATTGCAACTCATGCAGGCACATCGTTCGGTCAGGCGGGCTCAACCCACCACGCAATCTGCGACCTTGCAGTTTGCCGCTCAATGCCGAATCTGACCGTTATCTGCCCCGCAGACGGTCTTGAAACCTACAACGCCGTTCATGCGGCATATGACAATGTCGGCCCCTATTACATCAGAATCAACAGAGGCTTTGACCGTGTTCTTTACGACAGCACCGACTACGGCTTTGAAGTCGGCAAGGCTGTAACAATAAACGAGGGCTCGGATATCACGATTATCGCCTGCGGCTCCTGCGTTTTCCAGGCATATCAGGCTGCAAAGTTCCTTGAGACAAACGACGGCCTCAAGGTCAGAGTTCTCAATATGCACACCATCAAGCCCATCGATAAAGAAGCAATCGTCAAGGCTGTTATGGACACCCGCCGCATCATCACGGTTGAGGATCACAACATTCTCGGCGGTCTGGGCAGCGCTGTTGCCGAAGTTATCGTTGAAGCGGGCAAAGGCTGCGCATTCAAGCAGCTCGGCGTTCCCGACAAGTTCGCCCCCATCGGTCTCCACGAAGATATCATGTCAATGCTCGGCATCGATCAGAACGGCATCATCGCCGCAGTCAGAGAGGTTATGGGCAAAGACTTCGAGCTTGATGACGATTGGGATGACGAGGTATAATTGCCGCTCCCGCAAACGATATATCCAATAAAACAGCGAAAGGATGATTTATATGGCTTCGAGAGAAGATATATTAACCAATAAAATTTTCCTTTGTGCGGTTCTGCCCCTTGTCAAGACCATCGCCATGGACGACCCCAAGCTTGCCAAGAAATTTGAGCATGCTCATGCGGTTATCCAGGTCAGCGCAAAAGACCCCGACGCTCCCGACGGCAAGTATGCAACACATTTTGTCGTTAACAGCGGCGAGTGGCTTTGCCACACCGATAAGGTTGCCGACAACGCTCACATTGAGCTTGAATTCAAGAGCGTTGAAGCCATGAACGCATTTTTCAAAGGAAAAATTTCTCCCGCAACCCTGCCCGCAATGCACGGCATTGCCAAGAAGCCCGCAGTTTTTGCGGCATTTATGATGACACTTCTCAAAATGTCCTCTTTGCTCACCGCAAAAGAGCCTCCGACAGACGAGGATACCAAAAAGCTTCTTGTTAAGTGCTATTTCTACCTTGTTTCAAGCGGAATCAGCACCCTCAACAAGCAGGGTCACGAAGAAGTTCACGATTGGGCGCTCAAGAGCCCCGACAGAGTTTATGCCTGGGCGGTTGACGGTTACCCCGAGGTTTCCGCTTTCATCCGCATCAAAGCGGGCAAATCAAAGGCAGGCAGAGGCGTTTATAAAAGAGCCCTCCCGTTCTTCACCATGCGCTTTGACAATCTTGACAGCGCTCTCGGAATCCTTATGGGAACTGCCGATATGCTTGAATACACAAAGCAGAGCAAGCTTATCATGGACGGAGCTCCCGAATTCGGCGCTCAGATCGGCGGCTACATGATGACGGTTGCCTCATACGCACAGTAAAAAGGAGATATTCCAATGCTTTCAATTATTGCACTTCTCAGCGATCTTCCCATGTATATCGCTGATATCGTTACAAAGCTCACCGGAGCAGATATGTCCGCTTTCCTTGACATGGCTAACAAAGGAATGGCAGGCGCAATCGAGCTTGTTGAGCGCATCCTCACTCAGCTCGGCTAAGTGTAACCGAATAATAATAAAGCACGGAAAATTCAGGCAATGCCTGCGTTTCCCGTGCTTTTTTGTTTTCACGGACAGCCGCAAGGGCTGTCCCTACGATTTGTTTTTCATTTTGTAGCGGACGATGCCCACATCGTCCCAAATGAGGAAACAATGGATTTTACAGGATTCACG
>JAEDKI010000113.1 GCA_016295895.1 Clostridiaceae bacterium
TTCTTATGTTTACCGTTTCATTATACATTTGTGCATAATAAAAATCAACCGTCAAATGATAAATTGACAAATTTTTAACAATGTTGTAATATATATACATACTTATTTATGAAAGGATGTTGAGGATGGCAGTTTTCAGACCCTTCAAGGCGGTTCGCCCGCTCCCGATATATGCTTCAAAGGTTGCCGCTCTTCCCTATGATGTCATGAACAGCGAGGAAGCCGCAAAAATGGTTGAGGGCAACCCCTGTTCATTTCTTCATGTTGACAAGGCTGAAATAGATTTGCCCAAAGGAACCGACCTCTATTCGGAGCAGGTTTATCTCAAAGCAAGAGAAAATCTCGATAAGCTTGTCAGCGACGGAATCTGCAAGCAGGACGAAAACAATTATTTCTATATTTACCGTCAGATAATGAACGGCAGAAGCCAGACGGGGCTTGTCGGCTGTGTTTCGATTGACGATTATATTAACGGCATCATCAAAAAGCATGAGCTGACAAGAGCGGACAAGGAGGCGGACAGAATCAACCATGTTGATTACTGCGACGCCAACACAGGTCCGATTTTCCTCACCTACCGCCCCGAAAGCGAAATTTCCTCAATCGTTAAGGGTTGGCAGGCTTCGCACGAGCCCGTTTATGACTTCGTGACCGACGACGGAATTGCAAACACGGTCTGGGTTATCGACTGCGGCGAAACCGTCGGCAGGCTTTCCGCTCTCTTTGCGGCGGTTGATTATCTTTATATCGCCGACGGTCACCACAGAGCGGCGTCCGCCGTCAAGGTCGGCTTAAAGCGCAGAGAGCAGTTCCCGAACTACACGGGCGATGAGGAATTCAATTATTTCCTTGCGGTTCTCTTTGCCTGCGACGAGCTTGAAATCATGGACTATAACCGTGTCATAAAAGATCTGAACGGCATGAGCGAACAACAGTTTATTGAAAAAATCAGCGAAAAATTCACCGTTGAACCCGTCGGCAAAAAGGCTTATAAGCCCGAAGCCGCTCACACCTTCGGAATGCTCCTCGGCGGCGAATGGTATAAGCTCACCGCAAAAAGCGGAACTTTTAACAACGATGACCCCGTTGAAGCTCTCGATGTTTCAATTCTTCAGAATAATGTTATCTCTCCGATTCTCGGCATTGACGACCCGAGAACCGACAAACGCATTGATTTTGTCGGCGGAATAAGAGGTCTCGGCGAGCTTGAGCGCAGAGCGAGCGAGGATATGTGCCTTGCATTTTCAATGTATCCCACAACGCTCAGAGAGCTTATGGATATTGCCGACGCAGGCAAAATCATGCCGCCGAAATCAACTTGGTTTGAGCCGAAGCTTCTCAGCGGACTGTTTATTCACAAGCTGAAATAATAATTTCATCCTTTCGGGGCAAAATTATTCCCGAAAGGATGATTTTATGTGCAAAGCGGCATTTTTTGACACCAAACCTTACGATAAAATATATTTCGACTCCATGAAGCAGGCTTACGGAATCGAAATTGAATATTTTGAATCAAAGCTGAATCCGCAGACTGCGGTTATGTGCGGCGGAGCAAGGGCGGTTGTTGCCTTTGTCAACGATGATATCAGCCGTGAAACCGTTTCGGTTCTGAAAGAAAACGGCGTTGAAGTTATCGCCATGCGCTGTGCGGGCTACAACAATGTTGACCTTTCAGCGGCGGCGGAGGCTTCAATTCCCGTTGTCAGAGTTCCCGATTATTCACCCCACGCCGTTGCCGAGCATACTCTTGCCCTGCTTCTCACTCTCGTGAGAAAAACCCATAAGGCATATATACGGACAAGAGACTCAAATTTCAGCCTTAACGGCTTTGTCGGCTTCGACCTTTTCGGCAAAACCCTCGGCGTTATCGGCACGGGCAAAATCGGCAGAACCTTTGCGGAAATATGCAGAGGAATGGGCATGGATGTTATCGCCTATGACCCCCGCCCGTCGGATAAAAGGCTTGAATATGTTCCGCTTGAGGAGCTTTTTGAACGCTCCGATGTCATTTCTCTCCATTGCCCGCTCACAAGCGAAACTTATCACATCATCAACAGCTATTCTCTGCGGCTCGTCAAGGATAAGGTGATTATTCTCAACACCTCAAGAGGCGCTCTCATTGACACCGAGGCTCTGATTGAAGCTATCAAAACCGGCAAGGTCGGCGGCGCAGGGCTTGATGTCTATGAGGAAGAAAGCGAATTTTTTTATGAGGATTTCTCGGAAAGCATCCTGAGAAACGATGTTCTTTCCCGCCTTATCATGATGCCGAATGTTCTTATAACCTCGCATCAGGCTTTTCTGACCCATGAGGCTCTGAGCAGAATCGCTGAGATAACTCTCGGCAATCTGCGAAGCTTTTTTGACGGAAAGCCGCTTGAAAATGAGATTAAACAAAATAAAAAACTGCTCCGCAAGGAATAAATCAAAGGTAACGGCGTTATCGCCGTACATATTGCACAAAGGCAGGCTGAAAGCATGCTTTTATTGCATAATTTCGCCGATTTTTGAATAATATGCAAATATTTCTTGACTTTATGCAAATTTATCTGTATAATTATGCGTACATCGTTATCAGAGGTATATACATATGAAAAAAACCAGAATTTTTATAGACGGCCGTGAGGGAACAACGGGTCTGAGGATATCCTCAAGGCTTTCTCAGCGTGAAGATATCGAGCTGATAACCCTCAGCGAAGAAATGAGAAAGGATACCGCCGCAAGAAAGCAGGCTCTCAACTCCTGCGACATTGCGTTTCTCTGTCTGCCCGATGCGGCGGCAGTTGAGGCGGTTTCTCTTATCGACAATCCCGATGTCAAGGTCATTGACGCTTCAACGGCTCACCGAACCAACCCCGATTGGGCTTACGGCTTCCCCGAGCTTTCGGCCGCTCATCTTGAAAAAATAAAGAATTCCAAGCGTGTTGCCGTTCCCGGCTGTCACGCAAGCGGCTTTATCGCTCTTGTTTATCCCCTCGTTGCAGGCGGCATTCTCCCCGCTTCTTCGCTTCTGACCTGCCATTCGGTAACGGGCTACAGCGGCGGCGGCAAGAAAATGATTGCTCAGTATGAGGGCACGGCAAGAGAGGATTTTCTCAATTCGCCGAGACAGTACGGGCTCACTCAGGAGCATAAGCACCTGAAAGAAATGAAAGCCGTAACAGGCATTGAGAAAGCTCCCGTATTCTGCCCGATTGTTGCCGATTTTTACAGCGGCATGGCGGTAACGGTTCCCGTTTTCGCCGAGAATCTCTGCGAGGGCAAGAGCATTGACGATATTATCGAAGTTTATAAAAATACATACAATTCGGATTTTGTAAAATATACCGAAAGCACCGGCAGCGACGCCATGCTCTGCGCCGAAAAAATGAGCGGAAGCGACGGCATGGAGATTTTCGTTAAGGGCAACAGCGAACGAATCCTTCTTATCGCCCGATATGACAACCTCGGCAAGGGCGCTTCGGGTGCGGCGGTTGAATGCATGAATATTCTCATGGGTGCAGACCCGAAAACGGGTCTTAACCTCAGCTTTTGAAAGGAACATAATATAATGAAAGAAATAAAAGGCGGAGTTTGCGCCGCAAAGGGCTTCAAGGCGAGCGGCGTTCACTGCGGAATCAGAAAAAACAAAACTAAAAAAGACCTTGCGCTGATTTACAGCGAAAAAAAGGCGGTTGCCGCCTGCGTTTACACGACCAATCTTGTTAAAGGCGCTCCTATAACCGTCACAAAGGCGAATGTTTCGGACGGCTATGCTCAAGCGGCAATCTGCAACAGCGGCAACGCAAACACCTGCAATGCAAACGGCGTTGAAATCGCCGAAAAGATGTGCTCCCTGCTCTCAGAGGAGCTTGGAATTGACAAGAGCGATGTTATCGTTGCTTCAACGGGCGTTATCGGTCAGCCTCTTGACATTGAGCCGATTGCAAACGGCATTCCCTCTCTTGTTAAAGAACTGAAAACCGACAGCGGCGATGCGGCGGCGGCGATTATGACAACCGATACCGTTCAGAAATGCGTTTCCTATTCCTTTGAAATCGGCGGAAAGGAATGCAGAATCGGCGGCATTGCCAAAGGCTCGGGCATGATTCATCCCAACATGGCAACAATGCTCGTTTTCGTTACGACCGATACCGCAATATCCCATGAAATGCTTCAGAAGGCTCTGAGTGAGGATGTTAAAAGCTCGTTCAACATGGTCAGCATTGACGGCGACACCTCGACAAACGACATGGTTTCCGTCATGGCAAACGGTCTTGCGGGCAACGAAGAAATCACCTGCGAGGGCGAAGCTTTTGACGAATTCTGCAAGGCTCTTAATGCCGTCACAACTCACCTTTGCCGCATGATTGCGGGCGACGGCGAGGGCGCAACGAAGCTGCTTGAATGCATCGTCAGCGGTGCGGATTCAAAGCAGACCGCCGTTACGGTTTCAAAATCCGTTATCTGCTCCTCACTTTTCAAAGCGGCGATGTTCGGCGCAGACGCCAACTGGGGCAGAGTTCTCTGCGCCATAGGCTACAGCGGAGCGGCGGTTGATGTTGAAAAAATCGATGTTTCTTTCAAATCAGCATCGGGTGAAATCGAGGTCTGCAAAAACGGAGCAGGCGTTGATTTTTCCGAAGAAAAAGCAAAAGAAATACTTGTCGAAAAAGAAATTCAGGTGCTTATCAATCTCAACAGCGGCAACGAAAGCGCAACCGCATGGGGCTGCGACCTGACCTATGATTATGTTAAAATAAACGGCGACTACAGAACCTGAGGAGAACAAAAATGGACATTTCAAACACAATGAGAGGCCGTGTGCTCGTTGAAGCCCTGCCTTATATTCAGAAATACTCAAACAAAATAATCGTTATCAAATACGGCGGCAACGCCATGATAAACGAGGATATCAAAAACGCCGTCATGGGCGATATCGCCCTGCTTTCTCTTATCGGCATAAAAGTTGTTCTCGTTCACGGCGGAGGCCCCGAAATCAACGAGATGCTCGGCAAAATCGGCAAAAAGAGCGAATTTGTTGACGGACTGCGTGTCACCGACAAGGAAACTGCGGATATCGTTCAGATGGTTCTTGCAGGCAAGGTCAACAAAAGCCTTGTCGCCCTGCTCGGCACTCTCGGCTGCAAGGCAATCGGTCTTTGTGGCGCAGACGGCGGACTTATCACGGCAGAGCCAAAGAGCGAAAAGCTCGGCTATGTCGGAGAAATCACGGGCATTAATCCTCAGCCCATTCTTGACCTGCTTGAAGCGGGATATATCCCCGTTGTTTCAACCACGGGCTACGACAAGGACGGCAATGTTTATAACATCAACGCCGACACCGCCGCCTCAAAAATTGCAGGCGTGCTGAAAGCGGAAAGCTTTATTTCAATGACCGACATTGCGGGCATTCTGCGTGACAAGGATAAGCCCGAAACGCTCATCCCCAAGATTTATGTCAGCGACATTCCCCAGCTTGTCAACGAGGGTATCATCTCGGGCGGCATGATTCCTAAAATCGAATGCTGCCGTGAGGCTATCCGCATGGGAGTTAAAAAAGTATTTATCATTGACGGCAGAATCCCCCACTCTCTGCTGATTGAAACGCTGACGGATGAAGGCCTCGGAACAATGTTTGTTCAGGGCTGAGAAAGGACATAAAATGGATATTTTTGAAAGGGACAAAGAATACATTGCGGGAACATACGCCCGCTTTCCCCTTGCGCTCACCGAGGGCAACGGCGCTCTGCTCTACGATGAGGACGGCAACGAATACATAGACCTTGCAAGCGGTATCGCCGTTAACACCTTCGGCGCCGCCGACGCAGACTGGCTTGAAGCTGTCACCGTTCAGGCTTCAACCCTCAGCCATACCTCAAATCTTTACTACAGCGAGCCGTGCACGAAGCTTGCCGAAATGCTCTGCGAAAAAACGGGCATGAAAAAGGTTTTCTTTTCAAACTCGGGAGCGGAGGCGAACGAATGCGCCATCAAGGCGGCACGCCTCTGGGCTTTGAAGAATAAGGGCGAAGGCAATTCAACGATAATCACCCTCAAAAACAGCTTTCACGGCAGAACGATAACCACCCTTGCCGCAACGGGTCAGGATGTTTTTCACAAGGATTTCTGCCCGTTCACTCCCGGCTTTGTTTACGCAGAGCCGAACAATATCGACAGCGTGCGTGAGCTTGCGGAGAGCAACGGCTGCGCCGCAATAATGATGGAAACCGTTCAGGGCGAGGGCGGCGTTTGCCCGCTGAACGAGGATTTTGTTGACGGCGTTTGCAAAATTGCAAAAGAGAAAAATATGCTTGTCATTATCGACGAGGTTCAGACCGGCAACGGCAGAACCGGCAAGCTTTACAGCTACATGAATTACGGCATCACACCCGATATCGTTTCAACCGCAAAGGGTCTTGCGGGCGGTCTGCCGCTCGGCTGTACCATGCTCGGCGAAAAGGTCAAGGATGTTCTCTCTCCCGGCTCTCACGGCTCGACCTTCGGCGGAAATCCCATCTGCTGTGCAGGTGCGCTCAGCATTCTTTCAAGGCTCGACGATGAAATGCTTGACGGAGTATGCAAACGGAGCGAATACATAATCTCACGGCTCTCCGCCTGCAAGGGCGTTAAGAGCATCACGGGCAAGGGACTTATGCTCGGCATTGAGTGCGAAAAGCCCGCAAAGGAGGTTATCTCCGCCGCCATGGCAAAGGGCGTGCTTGTTATCAGCGCAAAAACCAAGGTTCGCCTGCTTCCTCCGCTCAA